>JBCCZH010000169.1:0-6560 GCA_039188075.1 Pseudomonadota bacterium | reverse complement strand
CTGGCTGTCTGCCAATCCTGATGACAATTCCGATCTTCTTCGCGCTTTATAAGACACTGTATGTCACGCTGGAGATGCGCCATACGCCATTCTGGTTCATCAATGATCTCTCGGCACCAGACCCAACCGCCATCGGCAACCTGTTTGGCCTCCTGCCATGGGCCGCCGCTGACGTGAAAGCCATTCCAATCCTCGGCTTTGTTATCGGTATTGGTATTCTGCCCATCCTTTACGGGGTCACTATGGCGGCCATTCAAGCGCTCTCCCCGCCCCCGCCAGACCCAACGCAGCGAACCATTATGATGGCCCTGCCCTTTGTGTTCATGTTCGTCTTTGGCGGCTTTGCTGCTGGCCTCGTGCTCTACTGGGTCTGGTCGAATATCCTGTCCCTTATCCAGCAATACTACATCATGCGACGAAACGGGGTTGAGACCGAAGTCGACAAACTGATCGGGCGATTACTTGGGCGAAGTAGCGACAAGCCTGCCGAGTAAAGGATGAGCGAGCAGCCGCCCGAATTCCCTGAAGACGCGATTGAGGCCGGGCGAAAGCTTTGCCACTCGCCAGTCGAGTTTGTCCTCGGCGCGGCGGACCTGCATCAGCTCCCGGCGATGGATCGGCCCGAGATCGCCTTTGCCGGACGCTCCAATGTCGGCAAGTCGAGCCTGATCAATGCGCTTCTGAACCGCAAAAACCTCGCCCGGTCTTCAGCCGAGCCGGGAAAGACCCGCGAATTAAACTATTTCAATCTCGGTCCGGATCGCCTCTGGGTCGTGGATTTGCCCGGCTTTGGCTATGCCAAAGTCTCCCGTGATCAGCAGGCCAAATGGGTGCAGCTGACCAAACGCTATTTGCGCGGCCGCGCCAATCTGCGCCGGGTTTTCCTGCTGGTCGATAGTCGCCGCGGTCTGATGGACACCGATCTGGAGACCATGCGCATGCTCGACACCGCAGCGGTTAATTATCAAATCGTCGTGACCAAAGTCGACAAGATCAAAAAGTCCGAGCTGGAAAAGGTCACGACCAGGATTGAAGCAGCCTTGAAGAAACACCCGGCGGCCCACCCGATCCCGCGTGCCACGTCGTCCGAAAAGGGCTATGGTATTCCCGAAATCAGAGCTGAAATCGGACAATTGGTGGAGGGCTAGATGTCGATCAGAATTCAATCCGCCAATCTGGACACTCCGGAATTCGCGGCTTTGATCGACACCCATGCCGAATTGATGCTGAGCCTGTCACCACCCGGCAGCTGCCACTTTCTCCCTATGGATGGCTTGCGCACGCCGGATGTCACGGTCTGGGAAATGCGCGATGGCGATGAACTGGTTGGCTGCGGCGCCTTGCAGGAATTGTCGCAGACGCATGGCGAGGTGAAATCCATGCATATGCTCAGCCAACGTCGCGGCGCGGGTCTGGGGCGCAAAATGCTCGACCATATCCTCGCCGAGGCCCGCACCCGCGGCTATACACGGCTCAGCCTCGAGACCGGTAGCATGGACGGATTCAAGCCGTCGCGCACACTTTACCACTCTTGCGGGTTCGACATCTGCCCGCCCTTTGGCAGTTATGTCGAGGACCCGAATAGCGTTTTTATGAGCCGCTCGCTTTAGAAGCCCTTTCCCTTATCCGGCAAACTAAGATAAAGGCGGTCGCCATGACTGATACGCCGTTGCAACCCGCGCAATTGACCGCTGAGACCTTGTCCGAGGCGCTGCCTTATATTCAGCGCTATGCCGGGCGCACCATTGTCATCAAATATGGTGGTCACGCCATGGTTGATGAGGCGCTGTCGGAGGCCTTTGCCCGCGATGTGGTGCTGCTCAAGCATCTTGGCGCAAATCCGGTGATTGTGCATGGCGGTGGGCCGCAAATCGCCAATCTGCTCGACCGGCTCGGTATTCAGTCGGAGTTTCGCGACGGCCTGCGTGTGACCGATGACGCGACCATGGAAGCGGTTGAGATGGTCCTATCCGGCCCAATCAACAAGTCCATTGTCCGCGCGATTAACGCAGCTGGTGGCAAGGCGGTCGGCCTGTCCGGCTCGGATGGCGATCTGATGCGCGTGACCAAGGCCACCCGTACCCAGCGCGATGCGACCAGCGAAATCGAGAAAGTTGTCGATCTCGGCTATGTCGGCGAACCTGACAAAATTGACATCTCGGTCGTCAACGCGCTGATGGACAGCGATAGCGGCATCATTCCGGTGATTGCCCCGGTCGGGGTTGGCGATGATGACCGGCGCTATAATGTCAATGCCGATACCGCTGCCGGGGCCGTGGCGGCGGCGCTTCAGGCCAAACGGTTGCTGCTTCTGACCGATGTCGCAGGGGTGCTCGACAAGGAGGGCACACTGATACGCGAGATCCGCCGCGACCGGGTCGATGGCCTGATGCAGGACGGGACAATTACGGGCGGAATGATTCCGAAGCTTGAAACGGCCGCAAAAGCCGTCAACATGGGCGTTGGCGGGGCAGTCATCTTAGATGGGCGTGCAAAACACGCTTTGCTCATGGAGCTCTTTACCGAACATGGCGCAGGTACCTTTGTCTATTAAGATCTTCCTCGGGTTTTTCGCGTTTGCGTTAACCATGGCTCTACCCGTCACCGCGACGGCCCAGACCAATTCGGATGGCTGGGAGATCTGCAACGAAACCAGCTATATTATCGAAGCGTCGACCGGTCGCTATGAAGGCCAGGGCGTGATGGTCCAGGGCTGGACCCGGCTTCGCCCAGGCGCCTGTGAGCGCGTGGTTGAAGGCACATTGCGACCGGGCATCCATTACCTGTTCGGACGCTCCTCAACCGCTCATCGTGGCGGGCGCAAGGTCTGGGGCGGACAGACCCAGCTTTGCATCGATCCAACCGGCAGTTTCGCGGTTGAGAATATTCCGGATTGCGGCGTCATGGGCCTGGAAGCGCGCGAGTTCCGCCCCGTCTTGATCGAGGACGCCAAACGCTGGCGCACCAGTTTTACCGAGACTGACAAGCGCACGCTGGAACAGGCCAGCGCCGCCGGCGTGCAGCGCCTGCTCGACAATGCCGGCGTCTATGCCGGACGGATTGATGGCTATCTCGGCCGCAAGACCCGCGCCGCGATTGGCGATTTCCTGACCTCAAAAGGACTCGCCGCCGACACGACCGATGCTGACCTGATGGATATTCTCGAACAGACCGCAATTGACCGGGCCCGCAATGTCGGCCTGACCTTCTGCAATCGCACCAATAATCGCATCTGGAGCGCCATGGCCCGGCGCCGTGGCGAAGGCTGGGAAAGCCGGGGCTGGTGGTTGCTCGAAGCCGGTGGCTGCGCCCGGGTGATTGATGAGCCGCTCTTGCAGGCCGGTCTGTTCGCCTATGCGGAAATGGAAGCCGGCGAAGGCGAAATTCGCACCCTGACCCGCGGCAGCGACTCCTTCTGTGTCTCAAAAGCAAAATTCGCCATTACCGGGCGCGAAGCCTGCGAGGAAACCGCCTATCGCACGGGCCTGTTTGTCGCCACGCCGGCGCCGGTCAATCGTAAACTGGTATTTGAGTTTTTCGACCGCGATTTCGGGGATCCAGTCGATGGCAGCTGATAGCGAGCGACCCGCTGTCGCTCTGAAGGATCGCCAGGCCTGGGTGTTTGACCTCGACAATACGCTCTACCCGGCCGAGTGCGATCTGTTCGCGCAAATTGACCAGCGGATGACTGACTTTGTG
Source organism: Pseudomonadota bacterium (assembly GCA_039188075.1). Taxonomy (GTDB): domain Bacteria; phylum Pseudomonadota; class Alphaproteobacteria; order Caulobacterales; family Hyphomonadaceae; genus Henriciella. Next base: position 2,861 of record JBCCZH010000169.1, on the reverse strand, counting down.
GCGCGCTTCCTGCGGCTGCCGCGCGAAGAAGCCCGCGCGACGCAGAAACGCTATTATGCGGAACATGGCACCACGCTGAACGGCCTGATGTCGATGCATGGCATGGCCCCGGATGAGTTCCTGGAGCATGTGCACGAGATCGATCTGTCGCCTTTGCCGAAAACACCGGACCTGGCCGACGCCATCGCGGCTCTGCCTGGACGCAAATTCGTCTATACCAATGGCTCGCGCGGCCATGCCAAACGGGTGACGGACTATATGGGCCTGGGGCATGTCTTTGATGGCAGTTTCGCGATCGAGGACAGCGCCTTCACGCCAAAGCCCAATCAGGCCTCCTATGACGCTTTCATCGCGCAATTCGAGATTGATCCGAGCCTGGCGGTTTTCTTTGAAGATCTGGCCCGCAACCTGGCGCCGGCCCAGGCCATGGGGTTTGCCACAGTGCTCGTGCAATCAGACAAGGACTGGAGCCACGAGCCTGCGTCAGCGCGTCCCGCTGGAATTGGGGATGACCTTCCCCCACATATCGACTATGTCACCCGCGACCTGACGCAATTCATACGTTCGATCGTTCAATAAGATCCTCAGAAAGACGCCAAGACCATGCCTGATCGCTTAGCTGCACTGATAAATGCTGCCTGGGAAAGCCGCGACCACCTCAACATCGACACACAAGGCGAGATTCGCGAAGCGGTCGATGCTTCGCTCTCCTTGCTCGATAGCGGCGAAGTGCGCGTCGCCGCGCCCGACGGACAAGGCGGCTGGACCGTCAATGAATGGTTGAAAAAGGCTGTGCTTCTCTCCTTCCGTCTCAATGCCAACGCGATCATGGAAGGGGGACCCGGTCATCGCGGTACCTGGTGGGACAAGGTGCCCAGCAAGTTTGAAGGCTGGGGCGCAGCCGAATTTGAAGCCGCGGGGTTCCGCGCCGTGCCACCCGCCACGGTTCGACGCGGATCCTATATCGCGCCTGGCGCAGTCTTGATGCCGTCCTTTGTGAACATTGGCGCCTATGTCGATAGCGGCACCATGGTTGATACCTGGGCGACGGTCGGATCCTGCGCGCAGATTGGCAAGAATGTGCACATTTCCGGCGGCGCCGGAATTGGAGGCGTGCTGGAACCCTTGCAAGCCAGCCCCGTCATCATCGAGGATAATTGCTTTATCGGCGCGCGGGCTGAAGTCGCTGAAGGCGTGATTGTCCGCGAAGGGTCGGTTCTGGCCATGGGTGTATTCCTGTCGCAATCGACCAAGATTGTGGACCGTCAATCCGGTGAAATCAGGTATGGCGAAGTGCCACCCTATTCAGTGGTTGTCCCCGGCAGTCTTCCGGGGCAGAATGGAGGTCCGGCGCTTGCTGCCGCGATCATAATCAAGACGGTGGACGAGCGGACTCGTTCGAAAACCGGCATTAACGAGCTATTGCGCGATTGACCACGCAAAGGTGACTTAATCGTCATCGGTATAAAGCTTGCAATGCCTTGTGCATTAAACGAATTATGAGGTGGGGGCTCGCCTTGTAGAAATTGCTCGTTATAAAGAGCACTTAACCAACGGAGTTCTCCGTGACGATACAAATCGCAGGACGACATTTAGATGTTGGAGATGCGCTGAGAGAGCGCATTTCAGGAGGCCTGGAGGCCGCTGTAACCAAATATTTTGATCGAAGTTTCGAGGCCAGTGTGACCGTCGAAAAACGCGGTCATGAAGTGATCACAGATTGCAATGTGCACTTGCCGTCCGGCATCGTCCTGCAATCTACTGGCGCCGCCAGCGACCCCTATGCCTCGCTGGAAGAGTCGCTGGAAAAAATGGAAAAACGGGTCCGGCGATATCACCGCCGGTTGAAAGACCATCACAAACGCTCGCCTTTGCCGAGTGAGCCGGCGACGGCCTTCATCATCAAGGGCAGCGACGAGGATACGCTTGAGGACAAGGGCGAAGCCCCGCTCATCGTTGCGGAATCTGCTTCAGACGTGAAAACCATGTCTGTTTCGGAAGCTGTTATGCAGCTTGAACTGTCAGACACCCCTGCCGTTTTGTTTCGAAATGTGAAACACAGCGGCCTCAATATGGTGTACCGGCGTGAGGACGGAAATATTGGCTGGGTCGATCCAGCTGGTCATTCCGCCGCCGATTGAGCCGATAGGTTAAATTAGATGGCAAATGATCTTTCTAGCCTCCTCGCGGAGGGTGTGGTTCTTGCTCCGCAAACGAGCGAGTCTCGCAAACAGGTTTTAAGCACGCTGGCCAAGGCCATTGGCGAAAAGCATGGCATTGATGGCCGCGATATTTTTGACGCCGTGATCGAGCGCGAGAATCTGGGGTCGACCAGTGTTGGCGAAGGCGTCGCCATCCCGCACGCGCGAATTCCGGAACTGAAATCACCTGTCGGCGCCTTTGTGCGACTGGTCGATGGCGTCGACTTTGACGCCATTGATGGCCGTCCATGCGACCTGATCTTCATGCTCCTCGCCCCGATCGCCGCCGGCGCGGATCATTTACGCGCGCTGGCTCAGGTCAGCCGCGCATTCCGCAATGCCGATTTGCGCGACAAGCTGCGCGCCGCAAGCGATGTCGATGCGATCAAGGACCTGGTCTGTCCGCAAGCGGTTGAAGAAAGCGCTGCTTAAGCGCGTCCCAACGCCGATCTCCATCCGCTAACCGGTTTGTGATTGGTCAGACAGACCAACGCACATATATCTGTCCCATCTTTTGGGAGAGATATTCATGAAAATTACTGGAAGTTTGATTGCGCTGGGACTGCTCGCCAGCCCAGCCGCTTATGCGCATGGCGCCCATATTCCTCTAACCAAGCAGGCTCAACCGACTCCGATCACGACGACGGATCTCGGCGACGG
>JBCCZH010000168.1:0-6562 GCA_039188075.1 Pseudomonadota bacterium | reverse complement strand
GATCAAACGGATTTTCAGCCTGTCCGGGAAAATCGATCGGGCGGTGTAGCGCACCGAATTCGAAATGACCGAGGTCGCGCATATAGCGTTTTGTGAATGGCGCCTCGGCATGAAGCTTCAGAAAATTCAGATGCTGACGATTCAGTGATTTTGCATGCGGTCCCGGTCGGCGCAATGGAACCACAATCTGCGCCCCCGGAAAGGCTGCGTCCAACATGCTCAATCGGGCAATATTCGCATTATTCTTCGATATGTAGCGGCGGTCTTGCCGGGGCGCGTCATTAGCGTTTCGGAGTGCGACGATCTTTGCGAAATTTCGCGCCAGCCGGTCGACCTTCCGCGGATCATGATCGGCCTCCGACCAAAGTCGAATGGTGCTTGGCTCATACTTTTCCGGCCAATGCAGTTTCCACAGGACTTCATCAAACGCTTCAGGACTGTCGAGATCAATCAGCAGGCCGTCCCCGTGCGCGCGCGGCCGGCGGGCCACCATGCGCCCGCGACTCAGTTTCGCCCAGGTCCATGGCGCTGTGATGAAGGGCATGTCGCGATACTGATGCGCAGCGACAGTGGGGCAACTGTGCAGGGCGTTCAGGACAGAAGTCGTTCCCGCACGCGCCAGGGACGTGACGAAGATGGGTCGTGGGTCGTGCGCATTTATCCGCCTGCGTCCTATGATGAAATCGTCGATTGAGGCGCTGGTCTTCATGATCCAAGGCGCGGCAAAAGCGAACGTGTGCACAAGCTGATCAGCCGCCGAGTTTCCGTCATTTGGTGCGTGATCCCGTTGCGGCTTCAACTTGCGCAAGGCCACAGGGGAACAGACTGCGAGCAGAGTGGCACCAAGGATAAATTCGACGCTCATGAGGAACGCGATCACCTCTAGTGCACCCACCCACTCGATGCGGTCGGCCAGAACGATTGGAAGAGCCGCACCGAGTATGGCCAAACCGGCGCGCCATCCCATCCCCATCGCCGAGATCAGCACCGATTCCCCGGCAGCCTGGACCGAACGTTCTTTCTCACGATCTGACAGGTCCGGATCAAAGATCGCGGACAGGCCCCGGACACATCCCTCTATGATGCGTTGCATCAGCGGCGCCCATGAGAAGTACAAGAGGATGATGCAAAACAGGCTGGCGGCGGCGAGCGATACCGCGACCAATGGCCAAACCGAAGGGGCCACGATCATGCAGATTTGTTTCCGCGAAAGCGCGCGAGCGCGCGCTTGACAGGATACCAGACCAATCCAAACAGCAACAGCAAGGCGCCAATGGCGATTGCGATGGTCAATATGATGGCACCTATGCCGACACCTGGTCCGATATAGGCATGGGCATAGTTCGGGACGATCGAAATCATGAGCGCCGCGATCAGGACTTTATTGAGTTTGGTCATTTTAGGCAGTTCCGTTTGAGGGGTTGAGCAGACCCGGCGATCGGTAAACACGGCCGCACGAGCCGGGGCAGAAGATGAGAATCAGCGTGCCTATGATGAGCCCGTGATTCGAGAACTATTTGCATTCACTCCATTTCGCAGAGTAACGGGATATTCTGATATCTATTGCGTGTGCTTTTTACATATTAAAGTGCCAAATTATTGAGGATATACTGATCTAAATACTCTCAGTATCTCAATATCGACTCGCGCAGAAACGCTCTAGCGAATCCCCGAGACTAGCGTTAAAGCGCGCGCATGACTGACACATCCGCAATTGTCGCCGCGATGCAGACTGAACAGGACGAAACGTCCGCTGCAGAGCATGGGATCAATGCTGAAGAATGGCATCGCCTGATTACCAGGCTGAACCGCAAGCCCAACCTGGTCGAGCTCGGCATCTATTCGGTGATGTGGTCAGAGCATTGCTCCTACAAATCCTCGCGCCGACATCTGTCCAAGTTTCCGACCAAGAATGAGCATGTCATCCAGGGCCCGGGCGAAAATGCGGGTGTGATCGATATTGGCGATGGCCAGGCCGCCATCTTCAAGATGGAGAGCCATAATCACCCGTCTTATATCGAGCCTTATCAAGGCGCAGCGACGGGCGTTGGCGGTATTCTTCGCGATGTCTTTACCATGGGTGCGCGGCCCATCGCCCTGGTCAATGCGCTGCGCTTTGGCGATCCAAGCCATCCCAAGACGCGCAGCCTGGTGGCCGGTGTGGTCGCGGGCATAGGCGGCTATGGCAATTGCGTTGGTGTGCCGACTGTGGCCGGAGAGACTGAGTTCCACGAAGGCTATAATGGCAATATCCTGGTCAATGCGATGGCCGTCGGCCTCGCCGATCAGGACAAGATCTTCTATGCCCGCGGCGCGACGCCCGGCAATCCGATCTTCTATGTCGGCTCCAAGACCGGCCGCGATGGCATTCATGGCGCGACGATGGCCTCAGCCGAATTCTCCGAAGGCGACGAAGACAATCGCCCGACCGTCCAGGTTGGCGACCCGTTCACCGAAAAGCTGCTGATCGAAGCCTGTCTCGAACTGATGGCAACCGACGCGATCCAGGCGATCCAGGATATGGGCGCGGCCGGCCTCACCTCATCTTCGGTCGAGATGGCGGATAGTGGCGGCGAGAATGGTGAAGGCATCGGCGTTGAAATGGATCTGGACAAGGTCCCGCAACGCGAGACCGGTATGAGCGCTTACGAGATCATGCTGTCAGAGAGCCAGGAGCGGATGCTGATGGTGCTCTATCCGGACAAGATCGACGTGGCCAAGAAAGTGTTCGAAAAATACGATCTCGACGCTGAAGTCATCGGCATGACGACCGATACTGGACGGATGGTGCTGAAACAGTTTGGCGAAACGGTCTGTGACATCCCTGTGGCACCGCTGGCAGAAGACGCCCCGAATTATGACCGGCCCTGGGTCGAACCCAAGAAACGCGCGGCGCTGGATATCAGTCAGTATCCGGAACCGGAAGATTATGGCGAGGTCTTGCTAAAACTGATGTCCTGCCCGGACATGGCCTCGAAACGCTGGATCTGGGAACAGTATGATCGCCACGTCATGGGCGACACAGTCGACAGTTCGCAAAGCATGGGCAATGCCGCGATCGTTCGCATTCATGGGACGAACAAAGCTTTGGCGATCACGTCAGACTGTACACCGCGTTATGTCGCGGCTGATCCGTATGAAGGCGGCAAGCAGGTCGTGGCGGAGGCGTATCGCAACCTATCTGCGGTTGGCGCGAAGCCGATCGCAATCACCGACAATCTCAATTTCGGCAATCCGGAAAAGCCGGAAACGATGGGCTATATCGTCAAGGCGATTGAAGGCATGGCCGAGGCTTGCCGCGCGCTCGATTTCCCGGTCGTGTCGGGGAATGTCAGCCTGTACAATGAGACGGACGGGATTGCGATTCCGCCCACGCCGGTGGTTGGGGGTGTCGGGCTGATTGAGGATCTGGACAAGGTTGCGACTTTGAAGGGGGCGCAGGACGGGGATGTTTTGGTTCTGATTGGAGAGACCAAGGGACATCTTGGCGCGTCGCTTTATGCGCGGGAGATTTTGGGGCTGGATGGGGAAGATGCTGGGCCGCCGCCACCGGTGGATCTGGATGCTGAGCAGAAGAAAGCCAATTTTGTACGTGAACTGATTGAGCAAGGCCTGATTAATGCGGTGCACGACGTGAGCGATGGCGGGATTGCTTGTGCGGTAGCAGAGATGGCACTGGCAAGTGGGGTGGGAGTTGGACTCGATATTGACAACGCTGACCCAAACTCAACGACAACAACTCTGGAATTACTATTCGGCGAGGGATCCGGTCGATTCATTGTCGCCACTAATCAAGATCAGCATGGCAAGATTATTGAGCTAGGCAAGGAAAGAAAAGTCTTTGTGTCCGGGATAGGCACCAGTTCAGGCTGGTTCGATGAATCAGGCAAAATTCAGATCGGCGATGATCGCACAGGCAAAAACGTCATTGAGCAACTGTCGCTCCCGCGCCTACGCGAAGCACATGAAGACTGGCTGCCCACTTATATGAGCGCCGTCGACTAGTCGTCCTAGGCCCCGGATCGCTGCGCGTCCGGGGTGACAATTCAATAGTCTCGCAAAAACCTTCTTCTTGTCATCCCGGAAAATGCGTCAGCATTTGTCCGGGACCCAGTTTGATGGCGACTCTGGGTCCCGGACATTTCCGCTGCGCGAAAATTCCGGGATGACAAAACAAATATGTTCTTGTATTGTTCCAATATGCGAGACCACAATTACTTCGTTTATATTCTTGCTTCAAATCGAAACGGGACGCTTTACACAGGACTCACGAATGACCTCACCCGCCGCATGTGGGAGCACAAGAGCGGATACATCAAAGGGTTCACGCACAAACATAATGTCAAAACACTCGTTTGGTTTGAACATCACAAAGACATCCATCACGCCATTGCACGCGAGAAGCGGCTCAAACGCTGGCGGCGGGCTTGGAAATTGAACCTTATCGAGAGAGAAAATCCCGACTGGAATGATCTATCAGATCCGGGGCTGCAAACCACCTAAAACCGATAACTCAGCCCGACCTGCAGAACCGGCCACAGCTCATAATCCTCAATTTCGTCTTCAATCTCCTGCACCTCTTGCGCCAGCTGCGCTTGCAGGATCGGATCATTCGAGAAGGTGCCGCCCACCGAGTCCAGCGTCACATCGCCAGAGCCGAACAGCGCGGCGCCCGCCAGGATGCTGAAGCCCCAATTGCCGCTGCCCTCGAACGTCGTGTCAAAACCGAGGCCCAGGAACGGCGCCACGTCATCAAACGAGACGTCGCCTTCGAGTTGGCCATATTCGGCCGGGGTAAAGACCACGCCGCCAATCTCGACCGGAACGGTTGAGGAGACGACCAGGTCGATATCCTTGCCGCCCGCATAGGCGCCGCCTGTGATAAAGAAACTGTTGCCCAGCGGGTGCACATCCACAAAGGCGCCAAAGCCGGAAAAGTCCAGATCGCCATCATAGGTGATGTCGTCGACATCAATGTTTTCATCGAAAGCCAGATAATTGGCGCCGGCGCGCAATTGGAAATAGTCATTCACCTGGAACTGGCCTTCGACCGTGCCGCCCAATGTGCCAATGCCGCCGGTTATGGCAAAATCACCATCGGCAGAGGCCGCGGCGCTGAGCCCGCCTGAGATCAAGGCAAGCGCAATGAGTTTGGAAGATAGGCGCATGGGTCGTCTCCTGGCTGTATCTGCCGGGAAGATCGGGGGTCCGCATGAAGCAATCGTGAAGCGGTTAAAATATTACACCGAATTCACGCAAGTCTCGCCTAACTATATCAGCTCATAGTCCTCAAGCTTCACCTCGGCCACCGCCGCCGCATAATCGCGGGTGTGCGACGACCAGTTCTGGGTGATCTTGCCATGCGCATTCTTGTACCAGCTATTGCAGGCCGGATCCGCCCAGACCGTCTTGTCGAGATCGGCCTGGACCTGGGCATTGAACCGGTCTTGCGCGGCTTTGGTCGGCACCATGGCCGCTTTGCCAATATCGCCAAGGCCATCCAGGGCTTTCACGGCATACTCGACCTGACGCTCGAGCATGAAAGTGATGGCATTGTGCCCGAGATTGGTGTTTGGCCCATACAGCACGAACAGGTTCGGGAAGTCTGAGACAGTGATGCCGAGATAGGCTTCCGGATAGTCTTTCCAGACCTCGTTCAAATGCGCGCCATTACGGCCCTGCACGTCGACTGACCAACGCCAGCCTGTCGTCTCGAACCCGGTCGCATAGGCAATCGCGTCGAGCGCGTGATGTGTTCCGCCAGTGGTTTGGATTCCCGTCGCATCAATGGTCGCGATGCCATCAGTTTCGAGTGTGACATTATCTTCCATCAGCGCCGGGAAATAATCATCCGAAATCAGGATCCGGCGACAGCCAATCGGATAGTCCGGCGTCAGCTTGGCGCGCAGGTCCACATCCGGCACCTGGCTTTCCAACTGGTTCATCGCAATCCGATGATAGGCGGCGCGGCCTTCCGGCGTCCATTTGAACGTCTGCCAGAAGAAGGTGTCAGCCTGCTCATAGATGATCTGGCGGTTCATCGCGCCAATCTTCATGGCGAGTTCCGGATCAGTGCCGAGCAAGGCGCCTTCTTCCGCGCTCATCGCGATATCGCGGCGTGGAATGACCCAGTTGGGACTGCGCTGGAAGACCACCAGTTCTGACACGGTTTCCGCAAGTTCGGGAATGATTTGGACCGCACTCGCCGCGCAGCCAATGATGCCAACGCGCTTACCGGCCATGTCGATGGAATGATCCCAATCAGCCGAGTGGGTAATCGCGCCCTGAAACGCGTCTTTGCCAGGAATGGTGGGCCAGTTCGGTCGATTCAATTGGCCGAGCGCGCCAATGACGGCGTCCCCGGTATACGACGCCCCGCTCGCCGTCGTCACGGTCCAGGTCTTCGCGGTCTCATCCCAGACCGCGCTGGTCGCTTCATCATCGAGTTTCACATGTGGCCGCAACTGATATCGGTCAGTAATTTCCTCGGCATAGGCCTGAATTTCACCCCCTTGCGGATAGGCGCGGCTCCAATTGACGCTCTGGGCGAAGCTGAACTGGT
>JBCCZH010000167.1:0-6569 GCA_039188075.1 Pseudomonadota bacterium | reverse complement strand
CGTCAGACCGGCTGTGTCGGAAACGCGCTGCTTTGCGTCAAAGACATTCTCGACGGACAAAGCCAGCCGCGTACTGTCGAGGACCGGATATCGCAAGAGCAATCGAGGATTGTTGCCGAAATTATATTGTAGCCGCAGGTTCACCGTCGCGAGATCATCAAATCTGAGTTGGCCATTCACGCCATCATCGAACCTGGTTTCGCTGCGCCAATTGGCGCGCACAAAGGCACCGATGGCGCCTTTGGCATAACCGACCTGTCCCGTCACACGATGCTCGGCGGTGCCGCCCTGATCGCTGATCGCATCCCCGTTCAGAAGATCAAGCGGCGCACTGTCCCCCGTGATCTGAAGCGAATCCTCCAGGACGTAAGTGTGGAAGATGGAGGCGAATATGCGCCCGCTGCCGCGACCACCGCGGCCCCCACGAGGGCCTCCGCGACCGCGCCCCTGGCCGGCGCGGGCTCCGCGACCGGGTCCCTGCCCGGCGCTCTGGCGCGCCTCGCGTTCAGCAATTCGCGCCTCGACTCTGGCGCGATCCTCCTCATCCAGTCGCTGCAAGAAAATCTCTCGCAGCTGACGGCGTTCATCGCCGCTCAGGTCCAGACGTTCGGGGCGCGGCAGGGTGTGTGACCAGTTCAGGCCATAGCGAATCTGGCGCGTCGTCGATCGATCCGTATTGATCGCGCGGGCATCAAGACTGAGCAAATTTCCGTCTGCATCGCGGATCACCCGGCCGGGAAACGCGGATTCAATTTGCGGCGTCAGCCCGGGAAAACCCAGAATTGCATTACGAGTCCGTGTGTCCGTATAGGCGAGATTGAATGTGATGTCGGGCGTCTCGAATGGATCCCAGGTCAGGTTCAGGCGGTTTACGGTCCGCTCCTCAGACGCGAGATCCGGATTGCCGCCCGTAACCCGCGTGACGTCCGCCACCGTTTCTCCGGTTGAAAAGTCGAAGACGCGTGCGGTTTCGGTGACCGAAATTGGCGCGCCGAGCAAAGCCAGGTCCGGCGCCGTTTCGGTATAGTCCGTCGATGCCAGGACTTGCAGGGACTCCAGCGGCTGCCAGGTCAAACCGCCGCCATAGGAAGTCAGGGTTTCGAAATCCGACACTTCGTCCAGTCTTCCATTCAGGTTGAGATTAAGCGCCCCCAGGGGATTGCGCGCTTGCCCGGGCTGCAGCAGCGGGATGTCGATATTTGCCTGCCCATTGGTTTCTGTCCGGGTCAGTCGAGACGCGTCGAACACACCATTCTGTTCCGATTGAGACTCCAGCGCATTCGACTCCGCACCGACTTTGAAGGTTGATACCACATTGCCCGCTGGCAGGTTCCAGAGTTTGGTGAACAGCACGCCCTCAAGATTGGCGGACTCGCTGATCGACTCCGTCCGCTCCTGGAATCCGGATATCGGGTCGATCGCAGTCTCCGTATCCGTATCGCGATAGGCATAGCCCCCATTCACGGTCCAATTCCAGTCCGCATAAACCTTTCCGAGCACGAATTGAGCATCGACACCAATCTCATCCGTGTCGCGCGCCAGCGTATCGGAGAGGTCGCTTTGAGCGATCTTTCGCCCGCTCTCAGCCACCTCAAGGCCACCGACATAAGTCGCGCTGATATCGCCGGGCAGGAAGTGACTGAAGCTCGCCGTCACGTCCATGGATTGCTGATCCGGAAGCAAGGTGCGGTCGGCAGTCTCGTTCGGATTGTCACTGACTATGTCGCGATCGGATTCCGACAGGTCATCTTGAACCGCATATTCGAAATCGACATTCCAGCGTTGATCATCGCGAATTCTGAGATTTGAAAGATCGATATCGCCCCGTGACTGACCACCCTCGGTGAGCGTACCGACGCCACCGCGCGCTGTGAGGGCATGAAACCGCTCGCGCAGGATGAAATTGATGACTTTCTGGTTCGGACGAAACCCGAATTTGAGCGCCACCGCTTCCGGCAATATCTCGACCCGCGCCAGGGCTTCCGGCGGATAGTTCCGGATTTCGCGAAACCCGGAAATGCGTCGGCCGTTCAGGAGGATGGCCGGTGCACCTCCCCCTGACGATTCGGTAAGCGGTTCGAGGTCCGCCAGCAGCTCTTCCAGGCTCGCGGCGCCATAGGAGCGAATTTCGCCAAAATCGAGGGCAAGATCCGGCTCGACACCTGCCAGCATCGGATTGGACCGACTGCCTTCCACGACAATCGTGTCCTGCAGGAGAAAGTCTTCCTGAGCGGCGGCATGGATCAGGCTCAGGAAGGATCCAGAGCCCAGCAGAAGTGTTTTCAGTATGACATTCATGGGAGGAGGTCTCTATCGCGTTTGTGCGTGTTCTTGTTCGGGCAATTATGTCGGCAGCGCGTTGTTTTGCACGCGCTTCTTTCTTCGCTGCTAGTCTTTGACAATATTGATCAAAGCTGGCCGCATATTGTGGCGGACGTGGGGCCGATAATAGCCGCGCTTTCCGGCATATATGACAGTTGGCCCGGTATAGACACGGCGCGCCACGCGGTGCTCCCCTCTCGATGGCACATAAGTCCAGGCAGAGGCCGGGCAGTCGACCCGCCGCATATCGCGAATGTCTTCGCGCAAATCGCGCCGTGAGGTGGTCACGCGGCGATCGATGCGATCCTCGCGCAAATCGGGGCACGCGGCGGGGTTCAGGCGCCACTCGCCGGCTTCGGCAATCGCTGCAGACGATATGAAACACATGCCCAAAAGGGCTGGCTTGAGGAATGCGGAAATGTTCATGAGCTTAACTCCAGACTGTTTGTCTCAAGTCAAACGAATGGTCTTGCGAGTTCCGTCGGACCGCGCGCCTTAATCTGGCGTCACATTCCTTCCGCTGCGCGAAAAGAGGGTCAGATAGCCGGCGTTGGTGTAATCCTGCTCAGCATGATCATCCTGGCGGTGGTTGTCGCGTTCTTGGACCTGATAGATCCAATGAAACCCAGGCGCCTGAGCGGAAATGGTGCCCCCACACGGACTCGAACCGCGGACCTACGGATTACAAATCCGTTGCTCTACCAGCTGAGCTATAGGGGCACTGGCGGCTCCTTTATAATGGCCGCCGGGAAAGCGCAAGGCGTCATGACAAGATCATGCAGTTGCCACATTTCATCCCGATCCGGGCATGATTTCGCCCCCGCCCAGGCGTTTCCTGAACGCAAGCAAGACGGGAGCTGACCCATGACCAAGACCTTCATCACCGCCGTATTCTTCGCCGCGTCCGCTGCCGCCGCAAGCGCACAGCCGCTGCCAGCCCCGCCAACCGCCAAATACACGGCTCCGGTTAGCTCAACCTGCGCGGCGCAAACGCTACAGGTCTATTTCCCCGCCGGCCAGGCGTCTCTGACCAATGCGTCCGAAGCCATGCTGGCTGAGGCCGAACAGAATCTGGCCAATTGCATTATCGGCCCGGTCTCCATCGAGGCCAGCGCAGCCGACGCCGCCTCGCCGCAGCAAGCTGAACGGCTCGCAGAAGCGCGGCTCGATACGGTCACCGCCGCACTGGATCAGCGCAAACTGACGGGCGCAGCTCTGACAACTGAAGTCGAAGCCATCGCGCCGGCCCGATATACCGCGCCTCAGGATCGCAAAGTCGAAATCCGTCTGTCGGCCTGGGCCCCGGAAATCGGCTAGGCCGCCGCAAAATTCTTGAATTGCTCTGTTTCCTCCCAACCGAGCAGCCAACTGCCCCCGGACTCAACAACGAGCCGGGGGCTTTTTTGAAAGTGTCAGCGCCTCAGTCGAAGAAAGACAGGACGATACAGGCCGCCACAAAAGTCACGACAGTATGCCCGCCATCCACAAACAGCCCCATCAGCGAGCCAAACGGCGTGTAGACGGTGTCATAGGCCATGAGCGGCACACCGATCAGAAGACTCATCCACAAGCCGAACAAGGCGGCCGTGCCCAGTTTCGAAATGCTCTTCTGCTTCATGTGCCAGCCAAGCCCGAAACTCAGGACCAGTGACAGGACAAAACCCATCAGCATGGTCATCGGGTCCGGCCCGGCATCCGCGGCGAGCGTCTGCACCCCGTCTGCGGTCAGCCATTGCATGGTTTCCTTCGCCTCATCGGCAAAGAATAGGCCATTCGCGGCCATCCATGGCTCCGTGAATAATAGCCCGTACCAGATGAACCCGACAAAAAACATCGCGACGGCGCCCAAGACGACGCCCAGCACGTTGACTCCTGCTATTTTTGGCATTCTTCCCTCCTTAAGGATGTTCCTTTTATCCCATCTCGCGATAAGACGTGGTCAGCTTCTGTGGCTGATTCACATCTGACGCAGGGTAAAGCTTTGTACGGGAAGATAAATCTTGAGTAAACGTCGCATCCTGATCACCTCCGCGCTGCCTTATATCAATGGCATCAAGCATCTGGGGAACCTGGCCGGGTCGCAATTGCCGGCCGATGTCTATGCCCGCTTCCAGCGGCTGCGCGGTCATGACGTGCTGTTTGTCTGCGCCACCGATGAACATGGCACGCCGGCCGAACTCGCAGCGCAGGATATGGGCATCAGCACGCAGGAATATTGCGACCATTATCACACCATCCAGAAAGACCTGGGCGCCGGATTCACGCTGTCTTTTGACTGGTTCGGACGCTCCTCAAGCGATGAGAACAAGGCGCTCACTCAGGGCTTTGCCTATGCGCTCGAAGCCAATGGCCTGATCGAGGAACGCGTGTCGCAACAGGTCTATAGTGTCGATGATGGCCGGTTCCTGCCGGACCGCTATGTCGAAGGCACCTGCCCGCATTGCGACTATGAAAAGGCACGCGGTGACCAGTGTGACAATTGCGGGCGCTTGCTCGACCCGGTCGATCTGAAAAACCCGTATTCTGCGGTGTCCGGCGGCACCAATATCGAGATCCGCGACACCGCCCATCTCTTCCTGTTACAGTCGAAGATGCAGGACAAGATTCGCGACTGGGTCGAAGCCTCGACCGATTGGCCGCAACTGGCCCGTTCCATTGCCCTGAAATGGCTCGATGAAGGCCTGCGCGACCGCGCCATTACGCGCGACCTAAGCTGGGGCGTGCCGGTCACCTTGCCTGACGGTTCGATCCGTCCCGGCTTCGAAGACAAGGTCTATTATGTCTGGTTCGATGCGCCGATCGAATATATCGCGGCGACGGAGGAATGGGCGACGGCCACCGGCAATGATGCGAAAGTCTGGTGGCGGACCGAGCACGGCGCCGAAGATGTCGAATATGTCCAGTTCATGGGCAAGGATAATGTCGCCTTCCACACAGTGTCGTTCCCGGTCACCATTTTTGGCTCACAGCAGGACTGGAAGACCGTCGACAAGCTGAAAGCCTTTAACTGGGTGACCTGGTATGGCGGCAAATTCTCGACCAGCCAGAAACGCGGCGTCTTCATGGACCAGGCGCTGGAATTGCTGCCAGCGGACTATTGGCGCTGGTATCTGATGGCAAATGCGCCGGAAGGCTCGGATGCGGCATTCACCTGGGAAGGCTTTCAGGCTTCGATCAATTCCGACCTCGCAAATGTGCTCGGCAATTTCGTCAATCGCATCACCAAATATACGGTCAGCAAGTTTGACGGCGTCGTCCCCGCGACGGGCACACCAGGCGATGACGAAGCCTGGATGCAGACGGAGTTCAAAGCCGGTCTGACGCGCATTTCCGAGCATTATGAAGCCATGGAGTTTCGCAAGGCCGCCGCAGAAACCCGTGCGCTCTGGGCGGCCGGGAATGAGTATCTAACCCGGGCAGAGCCATGGGTAAAATTCAAGAGTGATGTCGACGCGGCAGCCATTGGTGTCCGGACGGGACTCAATCTCGTGGTCCTGTTCGCGATCATCGCTCAGCCCCTGATCCCGAATACGGCAACGACGATCCTCGACACGCTGGGCATTCCCGAGGGCAATCGCAAATGGCCGAAGCCAGGCGATGAAGGCCTGCTTGATGCGCTGCCGCATGGTATGCCGATTCAGGCGCCGCCGGTTCTGTTCCAGAAGATTGAAGATGCCATGGTCGCCGAGTGGACAGAGCGATTTGGCGGTGAGGAGAGCTGATCCATGCCGCTTCAGAACCGCGTTGACCCTTTTGGCTTGATCCACGCGGTGCCTGAACGCGGCCTGATGATGGGCAATCGCGGCGGCTGTTTCCACACCGAAGTCAAGACGTTGAAACCAACGCCATGGAAGACGCGGCAATGGATCACCTGCGTTCTGGAGTTCAAGAATCGCCGCCGCACCTTGATGAGCGAGGGCAAGTACACCGAGCTGTTCTTCCTCGACGAAGCGACCTCGCTGGCGGCCGGTCATCGCCCCTGTTATGAATGCCGCTACCCGGATGCTAAGCGCTTTCGGGAGGCTCTGGTTCGGTCCGGCGTGTTCCGCTATCGCCCGAAAGCCAGCGACCTTAGCGATGCTATTGCTGGCGAGATCCAGGCGGTGCTGAAAGGTAAGTCAGAGCGCGAACAAGTCGACACGGAAGACCTGCCAGATGGCGCCATGTTCACGACGGGCGCGACCGCCTATCTGAAATGGCAGGGCGAAGCCTTTGCCTGGAGTTTTTCCGGCTATGCCGCGCCCGTT
>JBCCZH010000166.1:0-6569 GCA_039188075.1 Pseudomonadota bacterium | reverse complement strand
GGCGCCAGGTGGCAAGGTGAACGCGATTGCTGCGTCGCAAACGGCGGCTGTCAGCACAGCCAGACGTCCATAATGTGCCTCTCCCGGGCGCGCGCAGGTGCGTAACGCCACTTCCTTCTGAAACATGAGGGCCATCTCACCCCGCCAGGACCCGACTTTGAGCCAGTTGATCAGGAGCGGCGTGCCAACATTATAGGGCAGGTTCGCGATTATCATGACGGGCGCAGTCGCGCTTTGCACTGCGGGCAGATTTTCCCAATCCACCTTCCGGGCATCCGCCTCGATTACGGATAGTCGCGAGGCATCGAATTCTGGCCAAGCACGCAGGGCGTCTGCGAACCGGCTGTCCGCTTCTATACAAGTCAGAGATTTGGCGCCTTGATCAAGCAACGCCCGCGTCAGACCGCCAGGTCCGGGGCCGACTTCGATAACATCCCGTCCTTCGACCGATCCTGCAGCGAGCGCTGTGCGTCGCAGGATGTCTGGATCAAACAGAAAATGTTGACCCAGCGCTTTTCGTGCCGGGGCCTGTGTCAGCTCTGGTCGGTCCGTCATTGTGCACGGACTCTGTTTTGAGCAAGATATGCTGCGAGTTTGAGCGCGGCGATCAAACTATCCGGACGGCAGGTCCCGGCCGCCGCCGCTTCATAGGCGGTCCCGTGGTCCGGACTGGTGCGAATGATCGGCAGCCCCAAGGTCGTGTTTATACCGCCCCACATGTCCAGTGTTTTCACTGGGATCAGGCCTTGATCATGCGTCATGGCGATGATCGCATCGAACTGACCATTCAAGGCCTCATGGAACACCGTATCTGCTGACCGTGCATCCGTGATGTCCAGCCCCTCTACGCGAAGATTTTTGGCAACTGGATTGATCAGATCGCGCTCCTCCGTGCCGATGGTTCCACCTTCGCCGGCATGTGGGTTTAGACCAGTGAACGCGAGGCGCGGCGCAATAATGCCGAAATCGCTGCGCAAGGCCTCATGGGTTGTACGGGCCGTTTCAATGAGGGCTTCAGGAGTAAGATGATCCAGTACCCGCATAAGCGGGACATGTATCGTCGCCAAAGCCACGCGCAGGCCCCCTCCAACCAGCATCATGATAGGTCGAACCGAGGATGACGAAGCGGTCTGGCACAAACTGGCGATGAATTCCGTGTGACCCGGATGTTCGAATCCCTGATCATACAACACTGCTTTTGAAATTGGATTGGTCACCACGCCGGATGCGTCTCCGTTCAAGGTGAGCTTGGTGGCGATCTCTATGCTGTCGATAATCGCGCTGGCAAATTCGCCAGAAGGCGTGCCGATCACGAGTTTGTCGAAAGCGTCCATATGTTGTGGCAGAACGGGCAGGGTGTCCGAGAAACACTCCAGCGCCTCACTCGGCGTTTCGATCACTCTGAACGGGACCTTCTCCCCAAACAGCCGCGGATCCCCGATCACAAAGAAGGGATGCAGCGCATGCGATTCCCGCGCATGCCAAGCCGCCATGGTGATTTGAGGACCACAGCCGGCAGGATCGCCCATTGTCATGGCAAGAGGCGCGAGTGCCTGGCTCACTGAAAACTACTGGCGCCGAATAATCGTCGCTTCGCGACGCAGGTTGCGCAAGCTGCGTTCGGAGATCATCCCGAGCTGTTCACTATAGAGCCGGTCTTCGACCTGCGAGCGATCCGGCACCGCTTCGACATCATTCTTGCGATCGCAAACAAACATGGAGGCGAGTGTGCCGGATTGCGCAAAAATATCCGTGCTTTGTCCGATTTCAGTCGACAGAACCATGGAGCGCCCTTCAGGCCCCAGGTCTTCGACGTCGAGATCGGTCAACGAGACCGAACGCAGATTTTCATCCGCCTCGACCACCGCTTCAATCTCTGAACAGTCAGAAATCTCGGCCAGAGCCGCCTTCAAACTGTCTTCCGTGCCGTCATTCACAGTGATGCGTGTGACATCAACCAGTGTCGTTGAGTCGGAAGGATCTCGCTTCGAACGGATATTCAGAATGTAGACGCCGTCTTCCACCTGAACCGGGTTCGTTATCCCGGGACCCTCCATGCTGCGCAAGACATCAACGCGCGCATCATCGAAATCATCGATGACGACCCAACCCATATCACCGCCAGTGGCCGCTGTCGGGGCGGAAGAGAAGCGTTGCGCAGCCAGTTGGAACTGGGCGCCAGCGCGTAGCTGATCGACAATCGAATTAGCAGCCGTCAAGGCTTGTGCCTTGTCAGCTTCTTCCGGTGCGTAGAGGAAAATTTCGGAGATCAGATACTGCTCTTTCTCGGCGTCTGCCTGGAGACGCTTGATTTGCTCACTGATCTGATTGTCCGAAATCCGAATGCGTGATCCATAGAGGCCACCCATGATGCGGCGCCAGGCAATATCAGCGCGCGTTTGTTCTTCGAGACTGGCTGGATTGATTCCGGATTGTATCAAGCTCTGGACGAGGATATCGCGGGTAATGCCGGACTGCTGAGCAAGCCGATTGATGGAATTGGCGATGTCATCATCCGAGACTTCGACTTCATATTCCGCCGCTTCCTGCAATTGCAGTTTCTCGTCGATGAGTTGCTCCAGAGCCTGCGTCGTGACCTGCTGAATCTGCTCCTGAGTGGGTTGTTGCCCGCCCAGGCTGAGCAGGAGCAATTGTGCGCGCTGTCGGACATCGGTGAATGAGATCGGGTCATCATTCACGACGGCGATAATACCCTCGATTTGCTGGGGCGACGGGGCCGTTGGGAGGTCGGTCTGTGCGAGCGCAGTGCCGGTGCCGCAAAGGGCCATCACAGATGCCAATGCAATTGATCGAATCATACTCTATCTCCAGCGGGTTTTACGGCCGCATCATAGTCGAGCGAAACATAACGACTGCTGAACAATGCGCAACGGAGATGGCTGCAATGTGTCAAGACGCTCGTTTTTGTCAGTCGACGTCACTTGAACCAATGCCGCCGAGCGTTTTAAGCGCAAATCTGAACTGGATTGAATCCTCCGGTCCAAGCGTTCGGTCAATCGCCTCGGAGCGCTGGAATGAAATCTCAAAGCGGGAACAGTCATCTTCGTAGGCGACCCCTAGCGTTTGTCGGATATCACGAGGGTCGCTGGTTCGTCCACTTGCATTGGCCCGACCGGAAATATCGCGGCTGAGGCTGTAGAGGAAATAGTAATTGTCGGTGACCTTGAAGTCCGCAGCGACCGTGACCCCTTCGTCGCTAAAACCGGAATCCGTGACATCGCCTGCAATATTATAATAGCGCGTGTCCGCCCGGAATCGCCAAAAACTGGTTTTTATGCGCGCGTCGATCCGATTCAGCGAGAAATCGTCATCGTCGAGACGTACCCGCGTTTCGATTTGCAAAGGGCTACCGAAACTCGCCGACGCGCCGGCAACCCAATCAGACACGGTGCCATCCAGATTGGAACCGACATCGAATACCGGGTCGGACATATCCCTCCAACGTCGGCCGCCCAGCGCCGAGATGGTCATGCCATTTTTCCATTTTGCGGAAATAGAAGCGCCTAGCGAGGCCTTTGAACCGCCTTCGTAAGTATCAAAGCCGGACGCCGCATTGGCTTCAAACAAGGATGTTTCGTCCAGTTCGTAGAACAGACTGTCTTCGATCGGGATATCCTCGTCATTTGCGCCGGAGGTTCCGTAGGCAATCATGGCCTCGGGTTCGATCAAAATATCTACCGTCTTGCCCGGGCGATAGAGCGGATATGATAGTCGCGTTCCCAGCGTGGCCACGCCGCGCGAGATCGATGAGACGTCAAGATTATCCGGATCGTCGATTTCGTAATAGTCGAATCGGCTTTCCGCGAATGGGCTGATCAAGACGCCACCCGGTAGAACCCGAGACGCAGACCAGTCCAGTCCGCCAGAGGCACGATAGCTGTCGACGCCGATCTCACGGTCCAGGATCGCGGTTGATCCAGACACTGCGAGAGTGCCAAAATTTCCATAGTCAAAAATGCGTTCGCCAAATAGCAGAGGCAGCGCTTTCGGCAGGCGCGCATCCGTATCGCCTTCGCGATTGGTCTCGAAGGTCAGCAAGGACGTATCGAAATACCAGTCCTGACTTTGTGCCTGTGTGTATAACTGATTCAAAAGATAACGCGGCTGTCCGGCATAGAGGCCACGTTCGACATTCTCGCCCTGGATATCATAGCGACGTGTATAGAGGTCATCGCTGACTTGCTCGACGGCGAAGCCCCAATTCCAGCCGGGCCGAATGTTAAACGCCCCTTCGGCGAATATGTGTCCACGAAATTCTTGCTCACTGCCATCCAGTCGCATGCCATCGGAATCGAATTCGGCTTCATCGGTGAAACTGAAATTTGTGGTGATCGATCCAGACCAGAAGCGTTTACGATAATTGAACTCCAAAAGTGGATTTACACTTCCCATGATTTTCGGGGAAATGGTCAATTCCTGATATGGTGATATCGCCCAATAATAGGGTTGCTGGTAGAACACCCCGAGCTTTGAGGACGTTCCAAAGTCAGGCGCCAATAACCCTGACCGTCTTTCTGAATTCGGGTCCGGATGCGCGAAATAGGGCAGATAGAAAACTGGAAATCCGGCAACCTCGAGTACCGCATCGCGGTACGTCATCATTTGCGATTCCTGATTGAGCACAGCGCGGCGGGCGCGCAAAGACCAGGTTGGCGTGTCGTCTTCGTCGCAAAGCTCACAGGACGTATAAACGATCTTGTCGAGAGCGTTATACCCCTCTGACGTCCGAACCGCCGACTCGGCGACCGCCAGGCCGCCGGATGGTATGCGCGTGGAGAAGCCGATTGCATATCCATCAACCAGATTTGGATCGGTTTCGACTTCATCGGCATAATTTTCAGTGCCATCAACGTCGATGATGACCACATTGCCCGTGGCCCGGACCCTGTCCGTGTTGCGGTTATAGATCAACCGATCCGCACGCAGCACCCGGCCTTCATACTTGGCTTCGACATTGCCTTCAGCCACCACCGTATTCTCGGCTTCGTTGACGAAAATATTGTCGGCATCGAGCACGACCGTCGATCGTTCTTCCTCGCTTTCGACAACGGAATCTTGCGCAAACGCATTGCCGGAATGGGCTAGGCTGGTAGCTAATAGCAATAACCACGGCCATTTTTGCATGAAGCGACTCCGACACACTAATTCAAGAATCGCTTAATCCGTGGGCGTCTCAGCGTCCAGTGATCGTCACCGAGATTGAGATTAAATAGCAGTGAGATGTGGCATAATGGTTGCTGCAATTACAAGGCAATGGAGGCCAGGCCACCGGCATAGGTTCGGGCCCGGCCCGATAGCTCCAATTCAACCAAAATCGCCGCGCATCTGGCCACACCAACTTGACTGGCGCGCGCGATATCCGCGATCATGACGGGCGTCGGCCCCAGGGCTGACAAAACACGATCCATCTGATCGCCAGGGATCTCGCCTTCATCTTCGATATCGAGGCCATATTGGGTTGGAGGGGGCGCCTCGATCTGCTGAATCGTCGGCCGTGACAGGGCTTCCACGACATCATCAGCGTGGCGCACCAGTGTCGCGCCTTCTCGCAGCAATCGATTGCTGCCGGCTGATCTCGGATCGAGGGGCGAGCCGGGAACCGACATGACTTCGCGATTTTGTTCGAGGGCCGTCCGTGCTGAGATTAACGAGCCTGAGCGTTCAGCTGCTTCGATGATGACCACGCCTTCAGCTATTCCGGTGATGATTCGATTGCGTCTCGGGAAATCTCTTGCAGTCGCGCGGTGCCCGAATGGGTTTTCACTGATCAACAGTCCATGCTTGGCGATCTCGGCATACAACCGGTCATGCTGTGGTGGATAGATATGGTCGATGCCGCCGCCCAGCACGGCGATTGTGCCGCCGGACAGGCTGGCCGCATGTGCCTCGCCATCAATCCCGCGGGCAAGGCCGGATACGACGGAAAAACCGGCCTGTGACAAGTCTCCGGCAATTTCTCGCGCGAGCTTGCGGCCTGCTGCCGAAGCCTGTCGCGCGCCGACTAGAGCCACGCATCGGCGTTGGGCAAGATCCGTATCACCCAATAGGGTCAAAACGGGTGGTGGATGCGAGAACTGTCTCAGCAGGGGCGGGAAGAGACCTTCATCGGTGCCGACAATGTGTGCTCCCAGCTCGGCGACCGCCTTGAGTTCGCGTTCGATTTCGGCGATCGGCGGCGGTGAGATTTTACGATTTCGATTGGTCAGGGTCGGTAAGGCGTCCAAAGCTCCACGTGCACTGCCAAAGCGCTTCAGGAGCTGGAAAAAAGTGACCGGCCCAACCTGCTTGGTTCGGGCCAGTCTTAGCCAGTCTGTGCGTTCGCTCTGAGTCAGCCCCCCCGGTCTGAGTTCTATTTTGCCTTGCTCCCGAACTGAGGTTCTGTGCCGCTTAACAGGCGTTTTACATTGGCTCGGTGCGTCCAGAATACCAGAACGCTGAGGGCCAGGAGCGTGAACGTCGCGAAACGGGTTTCGCCAAGAAGATACGCTCCAATGGGAACAAAGGCCGCTGCGGTCAGGGCAGACAGGGATGAAATGCGGGTAACTGCG
>JBCCZH010000165.1:0-6572 GCA_039188075.1 Pseudomonadota bacterium | reverse complement strand
GTTCTCTCCTTGCTTATGCGAGCAATGGGTGCATTTAGGCGGTTTTAATGTCAACTTCGTGTCGCCGTATACCCATTTTTTCCGTGTTTTGGGAAGATTACTGAGTTTTTAGGAGCAAAATCAGGCCATTTTAGTCGAGCAAAGGCGACCAGGCCGGGTCTGAAGAGTCCGTCTGCGTTAGCAATGGCCGTAAATTACGACCGGTCAGGTCGACTGACCACAAAGTTGGGGATGCACCCGGAGAAGGTTCCCGGAAAAACGTGATTACACGACCATTTGGCGACCAATCCGGCCCTTCATCGAGATATGATTCGGTGAGTAAGCGCTCACCGCGACCATCAATACCGATCACGCCAATATGGAATCTTCCGCGACTTTGCTTGGTAAAGGCGATCAAATCGCCGCGCGGACTCCACACCGGTGTGGAATATCGACCAGATCCAAATGTGATCCGGCAGGCGATATCACGACCGCCTGATGGACAGGTCCGGGGTGTTCCATTGGTATTCATTATATAGAGTTGCGGACTACCCCCACGGTCAGAATTGAAGACAATCTGACGGCCATCGGGTGACATGGAGGGCGATGTATCAATCGCAGGGTGGTCAGTCAGGCGGCGACTTTGACGGGTCTGCAGGTCCATCAGATAGATATCCGAATTGCCGTTTGTGGCCTGAGTAAGCAGGACCGAATTCCCATCGCGGGAGAAACGCGGTGCAAAGGTCATGTTGCGGAAATTGCCGAGCACTTCCTGGCGCGCCCGGCGCAAGTCATAGAGATAGACGCGCGGAATTCCGCCTTCATAAGACATATAAGTGATTTGCTGGGCCGTCGGCGAAAAGCGCGGCGTCAGGACCGTAAATGCGCCAGACGTCAAATATTTCACATTGGCGCCGTCAGCATCCATAATGGCGAGCCGCTTGACGCGCGCATTCTTCGGACCGGTTTCAGCGATATAGACGATGCGCGTATCGAAATAGCCATCTTCACCGGTCAGGCGGCTATAGATGGCATCCGCGATCTTGTGCGCGATCCGGCGAATGTCTTCAGGCGTTGTCGTGAAGCGTCGGCCCGAGACCTGGCGCCCGTTCGAAT
Source organism: Pseudomonadota bacterium (assembly GCA_039188075.1). Lineage (GTDB taxonomy): Bacteria > Pseudomonadota > Alphaproteobacteria > Caulobacterales > Hyphomonadaceae > Henriciella. The sequence goes on along the minus strand of JBCCZH010000165.1, from coordinate 5,477 downwards.
CCTCGAACCGCATCAGTTCTTCGCCATAGACATCCCACATCCGAACCGAGCCGCGAATGAGCTGATTACCATCGCGCTCAATCTGCTCGACCGTGCCAACCACGAGCGCGTCGGTCTGGATGATCTTCCAGTCGGCGAAGCGCGGCGCCACTTCGATATTCAGGTCTTTCTGGATATAGGCGTCTTCCGGCGTGATCGTGAACAGGCCGGTGGATTCCAGGTCATTGCGGATAACATCGCTAATCGTCTGGGCGACTTCCGGATCAACGCCGATGGCTTCGAAATTGGGGATAGCGACCGGCACGGGTTTCAAGTCGGCGCGATCGACGACGACCTCCAGCTGCGCCATGGCCACGGACCAGGTGCCAAGAAGCCCGACAATTGCCGCGCAAATCAGTTTTCTAAACATCGCCAAACTCCTGGTCGCAAAATCACTTATCGACATATCCTAGTCCTAAATAGACGTTGATTTCTTTCCACAGCTCATACTCATCAGACGGCAAGCGGAAAGGTTCACATTTTCGGACCGCCCTCAGAGCGCGATCCACAGCTGTGCCCATGAATGAGCTGCCAATCGGGCGGCGCTTCGGGTCCACCAGCGAGAGATCCGCAATCGTGCCGTCTTCATTCAGTCTGAGATTCATATGCACATTGTAGCGCTCGGGATTGGGCAGATCGTCGACACCGGACCAACACTCATTACGAATGCGGGAATCGACAAACGCCTCCAGGCGTGCGGTGTTTGCATTTCGCTCGCCTGCACCTTGACGATTGCGAGTTTCGACGGGCTTGGGGGCATTTTCCAGAGCCGTCTTGGGCTCTGGAGTTATAGGTTTGGGCTCCGGCCGCTCACGCTGGGTGGCACGTTCACTCTTGAAGGTGGATTCACTCTGATTGAGAAAATCCATCAAATCGTCTTGAGGGCGCCGCGGCGCGGGCTCCGGGGCCTTTTCGGGTTCCGGCTTGGTTTCCTCTGGTTCCGGCTCGGTTTCTTCTGGCTCAAAATCCGGCAACAGGTCTTCCGGATTCTCTTCCGGGGGGGCGGCCTCCGCTTCCGTTACGTCTTGTTCGGCTTCCGGCAATTCCTCTTCGACCGGATCTTCTGGAATCTCTTCCGGTTCTTCCGGAGCGGCTTCCTCTGGCTCTTCTGGTTCGGTCTCCACCAGTGGCGCGATATTGGTGATCTCGCCAATCTCGGCAAAATTGACATCCACAGCCTCAAACTCCGACGCCAGGATACGTGTGTTCGTGCCCCAATACGGAAACGTAATATAGGACGCACTGATCACCGCAGCATGGGCAATTATGGAGGCAGGAAGACCGCGGATCATGGACTATTCAGCCCTCTCAACGCGGGATTTCGGGTCGGTCACCAGGGCAATGTTGGTGAACCCGGCATTCTTCATCTGGGTCATCACGGCCAGCACTTCGCCATAAGCCGCATTGGTGTCGCCCTGCAGGAAGATGCGCTCCTCATAGCCTTCGCCCGCAATGGCCAGCAATTTGGAGGTCAGCTCTTCCAGCTCGATCTCCGTTTCAGAAATGTAGACTTTTGCATCCTGGGTTACGGTCACGAGCAAAGGTGTCGATTTTGGCACTGTCAGATTGCTCGTCGCCGCCTTGGGCAGATTCACCTCCACCCCGCGCTGCAGGGCGGTTGCCGTGATCATGAATATGATCAGCAGCACCAGCATGACGTCGACCATCGGCGTCACATTGATTTCGGCATTAAAGGCGCGGCGGCCCCGCCGGGAGGATCCGGACGTCGCCATTAGACCGGGCCATCACTTGCGCGGCGCGACAGGCGGACCAGCAAGTCCTGACTGAACGCATCGAGCGTATCGGCATAGCGGTTCAGATCACCGGAAAACTTATTGTAGAAAATCACAGCCGGGATCGCTGCGATCAGACCCAGTCCTGTCGCAAACAGGGCCTCGGCAATCGGTCCGCCGACCACAGCCAGGCTGGTATCTTCCTGTGCACTGATGTTCAGGAAGGCATTCATGATGCCCCAAACCGTACCGAACAGACCGATATAAACGGATGACGAACCAATCGTTGCCAGGGCGCCGATCCCGTTCGAAACCTTACCGACTTCGCGATCAACGGTGGCGCGCAGCGATCGTTCTGCCCGCGCAACCAGAGCCGCATGCTCGCTCGGAGAAATCGATTTGGCGTCGCGCCATTCGCGGGAAATTGCCGCAAACAAGCGGGCGCCGGCATTGTTCGGGCTCTGACCTGGGCGAACATCATAATCATCCGCGCGGCCATTCCAGAAGGCCTCTTCAAACTCATTCGCCTTCTTGCGTGCACCGCCAATCGCAAAATACTTCTCGGCAACGACGGCCCATGACCAGATACTCGCGACCACGAGGGCAATCAGTACGGCCTTGACCACCGGATCTGCGGCAAGCAGCAATTCGATCATCGACAGAGTGCCTGGAGTGTGGACGTCAGCCAGCGCTTGTGATTCCATAAGCGGGTCCCAATCTTTCTGATTTGCGGCCTCGGGGCCGCCTTTACAAACTCGTGTTTCTATCTGCGGAGAATCGGGCGGAAACGTGACGTCTCGCCTTGTTATCTGCAATGTTCATGGGATTGCCGCGATTGGGTTAAGGAATCCTCGCTTCTGGTAAACTTATTCGCAATCCCGCTTGCTTTTTTTCGCATTTGAGGCGACCCGAATGTGGTGAGGAGACTACAGATGACCGGCATGACGCTATTTGGCAGCGAGATGAGTTACTTCACCGGAAAGGCCAGGGCCTATTTGCGGTGGAAGGGCATAGAATTCACGGAAATCGCGCCAACGCCGCAAGTGATGAAAGATGAAATCATTGCAAACATAGGCTGGCCCGTGATCCCTGTCCTGAAAACCCCGGACGGAGAATATGTTCAGGACACGGCCGACATCATTGCCCATTTCGAGAGCCCAACGGGGGAACGCGCGGCCTTGCCGGGAACACCGCTGCAATTGCTCGTCACCTTCCTGCTGCAACTCTTTGCCGATGAGTGGATGACCCTGCCGGCCATGCATTATCGCTGGAACAAGAATGAAGACTGGATCTATGGCGAGTTCGGCAAGAATGCCGCGCCAGGCGGCACACCCGAAGAACAGCTGGAAGCCGGCAAGAAAGTCGGCCAGCGCTTTCGCAGTTTCGTCCCTATGCTTGGCATCACCCCCGAAACTGCGCCAGGCGTCGAAAAGGCCTATGAGCAATTCCTCGCGGACTTTTCCAAACATCTGGACATCTTGCCTTACTTGCTCGGCACGCGCGCCAGTTATGCCGATTTTGCGCTGATCGGACCGCTTTATGCCCACCAGTATCGAGACAAATATACGGGCGAACACATGAAGCGGACGGCCCCGAAAGTCGCCGATTATGTCGAGCGGGTGATTGCTGGCGAAGGTCAGACCGGCGACCTGGTGCCGAATGATGATATTCCAAAGACATTGCTGCCAATTCTGAAAGTCGCGCTGGATGAGCATGTGCCGGTCCTCGCTGCGACGATTGAGCGGTTCAATGAATGGGCCCTGACGGCTGAGCCCAAGGAAGAGCTGCCGCGCGGCCTCGGCATGATCCCGTTTGCCACGGGCGGCCATGCCGGGATGATTGCGGCGCGGACCTTCTCTCTGCTCCGGCTCCAGGATGCCCTTGATGTGTATCAGCTGATGATGCCGTCTGATAAGAAACGGGCCGATGCGATGCTGAGTTCCCTTGATGCGGAAAGCTTCAAGACTTTGCGCATCGATCCGCGCCTGGCGCGGCGCAATTATCGACTCGCGCTGGCCTGATCACCCCTCGACCTAACCAAATGTAACCAAAACCCGCCCGATCGCCTCTATGGTTTGAAGGCGATTTCAATCCGACCCCGTTAAGCTTGGTTTAGACTAAGGGGATGGAATGGTTCGCGCTTCAATTTCGGCATCTGCGATGATCAGGACCATGATCGCAATCTGCATGATCTGTCTCCTGGCCCAGCCTCATGCGGCGGCCGAGCGTCGTGCCGTCCAGATTGATGAAAGCACGCGCGTCCAGAACGTCACGACGGAACACCTCGAAATGACAACAGAGGTTCCGGTGTCGGCATCCAGCCGCGATGTTGTGGCCGGACGCTATGACGGGGCGTTTGTGCGAGCAGAGCAATCCGTGCCGAAGCTGGACGGCTATGGCAAAATCGTCTGGGGCCGGCTGTCTCTGACCCATTCAGGCGATGCCGACATGTCGATCAGCCTGGTTGCCAAATATCCTCAGCTGGATCGCATTGACTGGTTTGTTCGCGATGCGGATGGATCCGTGACCTCGGCGTCTGGCGGACAGTTTGTCCCGCAAGCGTCCGGTCAGGCCGCAAACCGGTTTCCTGTCATCGACACCCAATTTGCGCCAGGCGAAACCAAGGACGTGAATTTCCGAATTCGGTCAGACACGGTGATTATCCTGCCTTTGCGGGTCTATCGCACGTCTGTCTGGCTCAATCACTCAACCCTCTCGGTGTTGTTGTTCGGCCTTTTGATTGGCTGTCTATTGACCATGGCGGCGCTGGGCCTGGTTTCCTTCTTCGGCTCGCGGCACTGGTCGTCGCTCTGGTTCTCGGTCTTCTGCATCGCCTCTGCGGGTTACATTCTGACCGCGACCGGGCTCGATAAAGCCTATCTCTGGCCAGACCGCACCGGCGATTATCTGTTCCTGCTCTTTGTGTGTCAGGGCATTGGAATGGCCGCCACCGCCTTGTTCGTGGACCGGTTCCTGAAGACCAAAACCAATGCGCCCATCATGTTCCGCATGTTGCGCATTCAGGCGGCTTTCGCGCTGTTGACCTGTTTTACCACGCCCCTGCCGATGTGGATCGCCGCGCTTGCCTTCACGGTCACCATGGCAATCGGACCGATGGTCATTTTGTTTGGCGTCATCGCCCTCTGGCGCCGGGGCGCGCCGGGCGCCGGTCTGGTCGTGATCAGCTGGATTCCCAATCAGCTCGGCGCGTTCTGGATCTACCTGCGCGCACTGGACGTCGTACCTTATTCCGACATCAATCACTACACCTTGCCGGTCTTTTGCACGGTGACCGCCATCGCCTTCATCTGGGCCTTGCACCGTCAGAATGCCGAAGCTGCGCATCACGCCACGCATGATCTGCTGACCGGTTTGCCCAATCGCTTCGGCTTCGAACAGACCGTCGCGCGGGCCTCGGGCCAGCGGGAGCGCCCCCTGGCGGTGATGCAGATCGATCTCGATGGATTCAAGGCTATCAATGACACGTACGGCCATGCGGCCGGGGATAGCGTCCTGCAGGAAGTCTCCGAACGTTTGCGCGAGGTGTGTCTGCCCGAGGCGACTCCGTTCCGGAATGGCGGTGATGAATTCATCATCCTGTGCCAGAAGCGAACCCGCCAATCGGATGTCGAAGCGCTCGCCAATGCAATCATTGCCCGCGTCGCCGAACCCATTCAATGGCGCGGCCAGACTTTAAACATCGGC
>JBCCZH010000164.1:0-6586 GCA_039188075.1 Pseudomonadota bacterium | reverse complement strand
CCGACCGTGCTTTTTGCGTCTGGTTCAATCAGCGCGACCAGCAGCATGAGGAAAGAACCGCCGAATTTTTGATCGACACGTTAAAGGTGCTGTCGGTGCGTCCGCGCTTGCGGGCACCGGAGCCTGCGGCTGAGCCGGTCGCGATGGTCGAACCAACGGTCGAATGAGGTCTGTCTAAGATCTTGGCGATCTATTTCGGTTCGATCAGATCCCACAGATTTCCGAACGGATCTTCGAAAACCGCGACGGTGCCATAGGGTTCATGTCGCGGCGCTTCGTGGAAGGTGACGCCCTTGCTGAGCATGGCCGTGTGATCACGCGTGAAATCATCTGTATGCAGAAAGAAGCCAACGCGGCCGCCGGTCTGGTTGCCGATCGCGGCAGCCTGCTCAGCGCCATCCGCCTTGGCCAAGAGCAGCGCCGTCTCTGCCCCGGGCGGGGCGACGCGGACCCAGCGTTTGTTGGGGCTGAGCGCTGTGTCTTCGAGCAAGGTGAAGCCGAGGCGGTCGACATAGAACGCGATAGCGGCGTCATAGTCGGGCACGACGAGTGTGATACTGGCAATGGTTTGGGTCATTCTGCGTTGTCTACAGCATTATATTCCGATGTCATCCCGGCCTTGAGCCGGGACCCAGCACGACGTTCGGTCTGGGTCCCGGACAAGCGCGATTGCGCTTTCCGGGATGACAAAATCACGCGGCGACTCAAGCCGCCTCGACCTCTGCCTCACGCCACTGCCGTGGCCTCCTCCACCTAAAATCAATCCACTGGATTGAATTTTCAGGCCGCGGCCTGATCGGTTTCGGAGGGATCATAATTCAGGATCGGTCCGAGCCAGCGTTCGGCCGTTCGCAGATCCATGCCTTTGCGGCGGGCATAATCCTGGACCTGGTCGCGCTCAATCCGTCCCACCGCGAAATAGACGCTTTCCGGATGCGCCATATAGAGCCCCGAGACCGAGGCGGCGGGGGTCATCGCAAAGCTGGACGTCAATTCCATGCCAATCCGGTCCGCTTCGAGCAGTCGGAACAGGGTTTCCTTCTCCGTGTGATCGGGCTGGCAGGGATAGCCGGGGGCCGGGCGGATGCCAGCATAGGCTTCCTTGATCAGCTCCGAATTGTCGAGCGTCTCATCGGCGGCATAGCCCCAATGCGACTTGCGCACCTGTTCGTGCATATACTCGGCCATGGCTTCAGCGAACCGGTCGGCCAGCGCCTTGACCATGATGGCGGAATAATCATCCGCCTCGGCTTCGAACTTCTTGGCAATCTCTTCGGCTTCCGGACCGGCTGTGACAGCAAAGCCGCCAATATGGTCACCCTGTTCGGCAATGAAGTCTGACAACGCAAAATTGGCGCGCTGATTGTCCTTGACCATTTGCTGGCGCAGCGTGTGGAACGTGTCGCCGGTTTCGAGCTTGATGTCATCGCCGTCGCGCGCGGCGCCCCAGAAACCGATCACGGCTTTCGGCTTGAACCAGTCCTGGCCGAGGATTTGCTGCATCATATTCTCGGTATCGCGCCACAAGTCGCTGGCGGCTTCGCCAACAATCTCATCCTCGAGGATTTGCGGGAACCGCCCGGCCAGGTTCCAGCTGGAGAAGTAAGGCGTCCAGTCAATATAGCGGGCGAGCACAGAGAGATCGAAATCCTCAAACACTTTGGTACCGGTAAAGGCGGGCGCCTTCGGCGTTGGCGCTTCAAGTGTATGGGCATGAGACCGCGCGACCTGGATCGGATGGCGCGGCTTTGGCGGCCCGCCGGCGCGGCTGTCGCGCATGCGCTGATACTTGGCCTGCGCGGTTTCGACAAAGAGCGGGCGCTCATCATCCGAGAGCAAGGCCGAGACGACGCCGACGGCGCGGCTGGCATCCGTGACATGAATGGTCGGACCATTGTCGCGCGCCGGATCGATCTTGACGGCGGTGTGTGCGGGAGACGTCGTCGCGCCGCCGATGAGGAGTGGCTGTTTCATGCCGGTGCGCTGCATCTCGCGGGCGACATAGACCATCTCGTCCAGGCTTGGCGTGATCAGGCCGGACAGGCCGATTATGTCGACTTTCTCTTCCTCGGCCTTGGCCAGGATATCCTCGCACGGCACCATGACGCCCATATCGACAATTTCATAGCCATTACAGGCGAGCACGACGCCGACAATATTCTTTCCAATATCGTGCACGTCGCCTTTGACCGTCGCCATCAGGACTTTGCCGTTCGAGGCGTCGACGGTGCCGAGCTCTTCTTTCTCCGCTTCCATGAACGGGTCGAGATAGGCCACGGCGGCTTTCATCACGCGTGCCGATTTCACCACTTGCGGCAGGAACATCTTGCCGGACCCGAACAAGTCGCCGACGACATTCATGCCATCCATCAGCGGCCCTTCAATGACGTGCAGCGGTCGGTCGGCCGCGGCGCGGGCTTCTTCGGTGTCGGCGTCGATGAATTCAGTGATGCCGTTCACAAGCGCATGCTCGAGCCGCTTGTTCACATCTGCCTCGCGCCAGGACATGTCCTTCTCGGCGGATTTGCCTTTTTGGCCGCGGAACTGTTCGGCATAATCGACCAAAGCCTCGGTCGCATTGTCATTGCGGTTGAGGATGACGTCCTCGACCAGGTCGCGCAGCTTAGGTTCAATCTCGTCATAAATGTCGAGCTGGCCGGCATTGACGATGCCCATATCCATGCCTGCCGGGATGGCGTGATAGAGGAAGACCGAATGCATCGCCCGGCGCACGGGTTCATTGCCGCGGAAGGAGAAAGAGACATTTGAGAGCCCGCCGGAAATGTGACAGCCAGGGCAGGTCTCGCGGATCACCTTGGTCGCTTCGATAAAGTCGACGGCGTAATTATTATGCTCTTCGATCCCGGTCGCGACAGCGAAAATGTTTGGGTCGAAAATGATGTCTTCCGCCGGGAAGCCGACCTCTTCCGTGAGGATCTTGAAGGCGCGCTGGCAGATTTCGATCTTGCGCGGCGCGGTGTCGGCCTGGCCAACCTCGTCAAACGCCATGACCACGACGGCGGCGCCATAAGACAGGCATTTGCGCGCCTGTTCGCGGAACGGGTCTTCGCCTTCCTTCATCGAGATCGAGTTGACCACCGCTTTGCCCTGTACGCATTTCAGGCCGGACTCGATGACCTCCCATTTGGACGAGTCGATCATCACCGGCACGCGCGCAATGTCGGGCTCGGCGGCAATCAGGTTGAGGAAGGTGCGCATGGCTTCCGCGCCATCCAGCATGCCCTCATCCATATTTACATCAATGATCTGGGCGCCATTCTCGACTTGCTGGCGCGCAACTTCCACCGCCGTGGCATAGTCGCCATTGACGATCAATTTCCGGAACCGGGCCGAGCCGGTCACATTGGTGCGCTCGCCAATATTGACGAAGTTCTGGGAAGCGGAATTGGTCATTTAGTTATTGTCCCGAAAAACCAAAGGTCCGTATTGCCAATGTAAATTGGCATCTATGGCGGCTGGCTGATGGCTCAACCGCCATGGATCCTGACTTTCGTCAGGAACACGGGAAAGGGTTTTTGTGTTCACTTATTCTTCCGAAATCGTCTCGAAGCCGCCAATCAACATGCGCTGGCCATCAAACGGCATGGTCATGTCTTCATCGTTGAACACAGGATCTGTCATGCACTGTTCCATGCCCTTGTCGCGCGCCTCCTTAGACGGCCACTCGATCCAGGAAAAGACGATGACTTCACCTGGTTCTGCTTTCACCGCCATCGGAAAGGACGTGACTTCACCATCGGGGACGTCGACGCCCCAATTGTCCATCACGCGCAGGGCGCCATATTTCTTGAACACTGGCGATGTCACGCGCGCATGTTCGAGATAGGCCTCTTTATTCTCCGCCGGTACCGCGGCGACAAATCCATCGACATAAGTCATCAGCTTGCCTCCCGGACGAGACCGGTAAGACCATCAATGCTCTCACCATTTTTTTCATATCGGCTTTCAACCCATTCCTCGGTCGACTTGTTGTCGACATAGCGGGTCAGCTGATCGCGCTCACCCTTGAATTCATAGAAAGGCACACCCCAGCCGCAGCTGTCCTGAATACGCTTCAGCTTGACTTTGAAGATGCCGCGCGCGCGCTCAAAGCCGGGGAACAGGCCCAGCATCTCGTCCCATTCGGCATGGTGCGGATTGACGATCTCGCCTGTGCCATAAAGGCGTAGAATATTGGCCGGGCCTTCAAAAGCGCAGAACATGATGGTCAGGCGGCCATTCTCCTGTACATGTGCCTGGGTTTCGATGCCCGAGCCGCCAAGGTCGAGCCAGCAGACTGTTGTATCATCAATCACCTTGAACGCGTCATAGCCCTTGGGCGACAGGTTGATGTGCCCGTCCGCAGAGAGCGGCGCCGAGGCGACGAAAAACATCTTCTGCTTCTCAATGAACTTGATGATACGTTTATCGAGCTTTTTGTAGACTTTCACGGCATTCTCCCTGGGATTGCTTGCGGACCTTATGATGCCACTTCAAAGGGTTCCAGACCAGCGAGGCGCATGGAGTTTTTTGTCGGCGCTGTGTCGCGGGGTTTGATGCCCTGAATGGCCTCGGCGAGGGCCGCCACGTGGGCCGGTGTGGTGCCGCAACAGCCGCCGAGAATGTTGACGATGCCGTCTTGCGCCCAGCTGCAGACCTTGCCGCAGGTCTCGTGCGGTTTCTCGTCATATTCGCCCATTTCATTCGGCAAGCCGGCATTCGGATAGGCGGCGACCAGCGTATCGGCATAGCGCGAGATCTCGGCAATGTGCGGGCGCATCAGTTCGGCGCCGAGGGCGCAGTTGAAGCCAATCGCAAAGGGCTTGGCGTGGCGCACCGAATTCCAGAACGCCTCGACGGTCTGACCGGACAATGTGCGCCCGGACCGGTCCGTAATCGTGCCGGAAATCCACAAGGGTAGCTCATCCATGCCTTCGGCTTCCAAGTCCATCTTGGCCTTGATCGCGGCCTTGCAATTCAGCGTGTCGGTGATCGTCTCAATCATATAGAGATGCACGCCGCCATCATTCAGGGCTTTGATCTGTTCGCGATAGGCCTGGTAGACTTGGTCGAAATCAACCTCGCGGGCGCCGGGATCGTTTACGTCCGAACTCATGGACAGCATCTTGTTGAGCGGGCCAATCGAGCCCGCGGCAAAGCGCGGCTTGTCGGGCTGCTTCTCGGTCCAGGCATCGGCGGCCTCACGCGCGAGACGCGCGCCTTCGAGATTGATATCGATGACATCCTGCAGGTTCAGATCATAATCATCCTGGGCAATCGTCGTGGCCGAGAATGTATTAGTCTCGGTAATATCGGCGCCGGCTTCGAAATAGGCATCATGCAGATACGTCACGCGATCCGGGCGGGTCAGACAGAGAATGTCATTATTGCCCTTCATCTGCCCGGGATAGGCGTCGGTCGTGAACCGGTGTGCGCGATAGTCCTCTTCAGTGAGGCCCATTTTTTGGAACATCACGCCCCATGAACCGTCGAGGAGCAGGATCCGCTCCTTGGCAGCGGCGTGGAGCTCAGCGATGCGGGTTTTGCGATCGGTCATGCGATGGCAGCCTTTGGTTTCAGCCCAAGCAAACGACAGGTCGAAATCGCCAGGCTTGCGCGGTTAAGGGTGTAGAAGTGGAAATCATTGACGCCGTGCTCTGACAATTTGTGGCAGAGTTCAGCGGCGACATTGGCCGTGATCAGTTCGCGGGTTTCCGGATCATCATCTGTGCCTTCATACAGGTCGTGCAGCCATTGTGGCACGCTGGCCTCGACGACCTTTGCCATCCGGGCAAGCCCGTTAAAGTTTGGCTGCAGCATAATGCCGGGTACGATCGGCATGGTGACACCGCCCGCCTGCGCCCGGTCGCGGAATTCGAGATAGACATCCGGCTCAAAGAAGAATTGCGTGATGGCGCGATCGGCGCCGGCATCCTGTTTGGCTTTCAGGAAGGCAATATCCTCATCCCAACCCAAACTGTCAGGGTGCTGTTCCGGGTAACAGGAGACGCTGATTTCAAACCGTGCGCCCGGCGCAATATCATAGTCGCGAATGCCCTGGATCAGATCAACACTGTCCTTGAAGCCGCCGGGATGCTGTTCGAACCTGGCCCCCATGCCTTCTGGTGGATCGCCACGCAGGGCGACCAGATGGCGAACACCGGCCTTCCAGAAATCGGTCGCGACTTGCAGAACCTCGTCCTTGGTCGCGCCGACACACGTCAAGTGCGCTGCCGGGGCGAGGGGCGTGTCCTGGGCGATCTTGGCAACAGTTTTTTGCGTCCGGTCACGTGTCGATCCGCCGGCACCATAAGTGACCGAGACGAATTTCGGGGCCATGGGTGACAGGCGCGCGACCGATTCCCACAGCTTCGCTTCCATCTTGTCCGTCTTCGGAGGGAAAAACTCGAACGAGACATTGGGGGCAGGTGTGGTCTGCTGGGCAGCAACGGCGAGCGTATTCATGCGGCGGCTTCCTGTTGATTGGCGGGGCGCGTGGCGGTCCAGATGAGCACGCTCAGGCCCTGGTCCAGCGAGGCTGGTGGGTCGAACCGGGTTGGCGCCTGCACGGCGAGCCCGGCGGTAT
>JBCCZH010000163.1:0-6597 GCA_039188075.1 Pseudomonadota bacterium | reverse complement strand
CTGTCAGGGTCCGTAGACAAGCCACAAAGGGGATATGGCTGCAAAGGAGATAGAACTCTCACTCTGCAGGAGCAATATCTGACCCCGCGTTAGGAAATTCAAGTCTACGTTGCGCAGAAAACGGTATTTGCTGTGTATTTGCGTGTTACAGAATTATGACACCGCTCGGATGACTTGTATCGTACAGTTTGGAAACCTCTTCCGCGCGCAGGGTTTGGGCCTTGTTTTGATTGATGTAACCCTTCTCGGTGATCTCTCCAGCATCGGCTTGCGGCGGTGTGGACTGCAACAGAATGCGTGCAATGCGGCTGGCTGTGTTCGGGGATTGCACATTATGCATTGCCAATCCGGATCGCACCGCGTCGACCACTTTTGGATGTTGGATCAGTTCGGCCATTGGCAGGGGGGCATCGACCAGGCGTTGGCAAAATCCTTCATTGATGAAGCCAAGCAAACAGACTTCATTCTGATTGAGCCCGCAGACCACGGCATCCGCGAGCGCGCCATTGACCGCTTCGACGGCCTGCACCCGCAGCTTGCCGGCCGAGACCCAGGTGCCATTGGCGAGTTTGAATTCTTCCGCAGTGCGCCCGTCAAAGGCTAACCCTTCTTCCGGATGGTCCGGGTCGACGAAGCGCACGGCATCACCGAGGCGATAGAAGCCTTCCTCGTCAAACGCGGCGCGGGTCTTTTCTTCATTCCGATAATAGCCCGGCGTGACATTGACGCCTTTGACGCGCAGCTCAAGCTTGTCGCCGGCAGGCACGAGTTTGAACGTATTGCCCGGCAGCGGGAGTCCAATCAGGCCCATTGTGTCATTCGGCCAGTGCACATTGCTGGCGGTTGGCGACGTCTCTGTCGCGCCATAGCCAGCAGACAGCGAGATGCGCTTGCCAGTGACCCGCACCGCGACGGCCTGAATCCGTTCATAAATGTCCTGCCCCATCGCGGCACCACCATAGGCCATGGAACAGATGCGTTTGAAAAAGGTCTCGGCCAGCGCGTCGTCGCGCTCAAACTCTGTCGCAAGCGCGGCCCAGGCGGCCGGGACGGTCGTGTGCTGCGTGGTCGACACGTCTTTCATGTTGCGGATCATTTCCGGCAGCCGCGCCGGCGTTGGCGCGCCCCAATCGAGATACAGGGTTCCGCCCCAATCGGTCATATTGTGCAATATCGCATTGGCGCCATACGTGTGGCTCCAGGGCAGGAAGTTGCACATGACCTGAACCTCGCCGGTCACTTCGGCCAGTTTTGGCTCATCCCAGACCGAGCGGATCATCTTGGCATTGGCGGCAATCATGCCATGCGTATTGATCACGGCTTTCGGCTCGCCTGTGGAACCGGAGGTCAGCATGAATTTCGCCACCGTCTCCGGCGTCAGCCGATCATAAGCCTCAGCGACGGAATTGCCGCCGGGCACGGCGAAGGTCTCAAGCGACTGGCTCTGATAACCAGCCGGCGCATTGCGCGAATACAGGACCAGGCGATCATCCACCGACATGCCATCCAGACCGCGCTGATACTCGGCACCATCCTCGACATAGATAAATTTCGGCGCGACCAGATCGTCGACATAGTTGAGCCGGGCAAAATCCTGGCTGAGCAGCGCATACGCGGGCGTCACAGGCACGACCGGAATTCCGGCCAGCATCGCACCATACATTACCACGGCATGATCAATCGTATTGCGCGACAGGATCATGATCGGGGCATCGGCACCCGCATTCAAAAAGCCTTGCGCCATGGCCTGGACCCGATGCCAGGCCTCGGCATAGGAAATTTCCTGCCAGCCATCGCGTGTCGGATCGACCGGATCGCGCTGGGCCAGCCAGGTCCGGTCCGGCGCCTGCTCGGCCCAATGTTTCAACGGCCACAACATATGCGGCGGGAAATCCTTCAGCGGCTGACCATTATCAAGCAGGATCGCGCCATCCGTGCGGCGCTCGACATTCAGTTTCTGCGGCAGATAGGGCACGTCCCGAAACGGGATATGGCTGGTCTCACTCATCGTCGCTCTCGAGCCTCATACATATTCAGCCTGTTTCTCCACATGCCCGGCCAGCTTCGTCAAGCTTGTCGCGGGGGCGGTCTGCATATGTGGCGCCGCGCGGCAATCGCTGCCCCTGCAATTGTGATCTCAATTCGGTGTGAGCGAGTGTGATCGCTGTTTGATCAGACGTTAAGTGCCTCACCGCAAAAGCCGTCCTAGGTCGAGATCGTCGAAAACAAACACAATGACAAGAAGGACTTTCCGATCATGTCACGCTCCGCGATTATCGCTCTCGCCGTTTCCTCCGCCCTGACCCTGCCCGCCGTCGCTCAAGATGATGATGGTTGGTACGTGGCCGGCTTTGTTGGTGCCGGCTTTGCCAATGATGCCGATCTGCGCGGCACCCAAAATCCTGTCGCCGGCGCGCCAGGCACCGTCGGCGACCCGGCCCGGGTTCAGGCAGAGTTTGACAGTGACACCACAATTGGTGTCGCCCTCGGCTATAAGACGCCATGGGAATTTTTCGGCCTGTTCAACACACGGCTGGAACTTGAATACTCAACCCTCAGCGTCGATGTCGGCGATGGCAGCTTCAATGGTGGCAACCAGTCCTTTGGCGGTGATGCCGATATCGATTTCTTCCTGATCAATAATTATAGCGACATTATCTGGGACGATAATCAGACCGTGATCCCATATGTTGGCGGTGGCCTCGGCGTCGCCAATGTTGATGCCAATATCCTGTATGCTGGCGGTGGCGCCATTGACCCGAACTTTGTTGTGACCGGTGATGATTCTGGTCTGGCCGGGACGTTTGCTGGCGGCCTGACCTGGCTGACCGGAACGCCATGGGAAGTCTATGGCGAGGCCCGCTATTACCAGATCCGCGACCTGGAATTCGACCGCCGCTTTATCGGCAATGGCGAAAATCTGTTCAATGCCGAGGTCGATGATGATTTTGACGGCACCAGTCTGACCATTGGTGCACGTTACAAGTTCTAAGAGATCACCTTTCCCCTCTGGATCTCTTGGATCTCGGTCCAGCGGCGCCCTCCCTCCTGCCGCTGGACCTTTTTCTTTTGTACCGGATGACAAGCGTCGCGGCGCGACCTAAATGCCGAGGCATGACCTCTCCTTTTGTCTATCTGCCGCAACGCGCCGTTCTGTCCTTGCAAGGACCGGATACGATCACCTTGCTCGAACGCCTGGTGACCAATGCCACCGATGACTGGGCGCCGGGCACAACGCGCTATGGTGCGCTTTTGACGCCGCAGGGCAAAATCCTGTCCGACTATCTCGCCATTCGGATTGAAGATGGCGTCTTGCTGGACACCGCAGCGGACCATGTCGATGATCTCGCAAAACGGCTGAAAATGTTCCGCCTGCGCAGCCAGGTCGAAATCGAGAAGCTCGACGATGTGTTCGTCATCGCCGGTACCGATTCTGCCCCGGAAGGCTTGCGTCCGATTTCCGGCGCGCAGCATGTCTATCTTGATCCGCGTTATCCGGGCGGGCGGTTACGCGGGCTGGCCACCAAGGAGAGCTGGGCCGCCTGGTTTGGCTATCATCCCGCGGAATGGTCGCGCCCCATCAATGAGTATCACACGGATCGCATCCGCCATGGCATTCCTGAACAGGGCTTCGATTTCGAATCCGCCGACGCCTTCCCAGCCGATATTAATATGGACGTGCTGGGCGGCGTGGCCCTGAACAAGGGCTGCTTTGTCGGTCAGGAAGTGGTCAGCCGCATGCATCGCCGTGGTTCGATCCGCAAGCGCACTCTGCCAATCATTGCTCTCGCAGGCACAACGCTCACACAAGGTGAAGATCTGTTGGCACCAGCACCAATTGGAACGATAACGAGCTACGAAGCAGAACACGGTCTTGCGCGTGTACGAGTCGACCGCTGGCTGAAGGCGACGGCTGAGGGCCATGCTGTGACGCTTAATGAAACCCCTGTCACAATTGCAAAACCCGATTGGCTTGTCGCCGAAGTCGAGGCTATGAAATAAGCATGACAAATCAAGTGCCTTGCGCGTGGGCGCCCATCGATGATCCGCTTTATCGAGACTATCACGACCAGGAATGGGGGGTCCCGGAATATGATTCCCGCGCACTATGGGAAAAGCTGCAGCTGGATGGCATGCAAGCCGGGCTCGCCTGGATCACCATCCTGCGCAAGCGCGAGACCATGCGCGAAGAGTTTGACGAATTCGATCCGGAGAAGATTGCCCGTTGGGATCAGCCACGCATCGACAAAGCGCTGACCAATCCGGGCATTATTCGTAGCCCGAAAAAGATTGAATCCTGTATCGGCAATGCCCGCGCCTTTCTCGATGGCTTTGACCAGGGTGAGGATTTCTCTGATTTCTGCTGGGACTTTGTCGATCACAAACCGATTATCGGCCATCTAAAAAACTATCGCGACGGGCCGACCAAGACGGATATTTCCGAGGCCTGTTCAAAGGCCTTGAAAAAGCGGGGTCACAAATTTGTCGGCCCGACGATCGTCTATGCTTGGATGCAAGCCTGCGGTCTGTACAATGATCATGAAGTTGACTGTCCGCGATTCAAACAAGTTCAGGAGCTTGCCCGATGAAACCCCTTCTCGCCCTCGCCGCCACCATTGGTCTGCTAACCGCTTGCGTCAGCAATACGGAATATGATCGCGATCGCGCCTATTCCAAATGCGAATCGATCAGCGATGAATCGAGCCGCAATCGTTGTATTGCCGATGCGATTCAGGACGCGGAGCGGGAACGCCACAAGGATGCTGAACGCCTGGAGCAATTTGAAGAGAATGCTGAACGCCGCGAATTGGGTCGCGAGATTGCTGGCGCGGAGGATGATTGATGCGCCGCGGCATCATCGCCCTCCCTCTGCTCCTACCTCTGGTCGGCTGCGCCAATTTTCCGTGGGATTACACGGCCCAGAATTCTCGCATCGCGGCGTGTTATCAGGGCGCCACGCCGGATGATGTCACGGCCTGCCTCGGCCGCGGGGATATTGTCGACCCGGTCTATCCCGTGGCTTTCAAACCGGGCAGTGGGGCATTCTGCTCGCCCGACCTCGACAAGAAGGAATGTCGCCAGTTCCTCGAAAGCGCGAATGAACCAAGCGCGCCCGGCACCTGACTTGCTGCAGATTCACCGCGCGTGATGGCTCGACGCCCGTCTTTCCGCGTCCTAATAGTTTTGCGGTGAAGAAAATGTCCGCAAACGCGGTTCGAAGAGGCTCCCCATGAATACCCCCGTCATTTCAGCCACTGGTCTCTGGACCCCCGCTGAGTCCGTCTCGAATGAGGAATTGGTCGCAAGCTTCAACGCCTGGGCCGATAAATGGAACACGGAACACGCCGCCGAGATCGAGGCTGGCAGCATCGAGGCGAAGACCCATTCCAGCGTCGAGTTCATTGAGAAAGCCTCTGGCATCAAATCGCGCTTTGTCGTCAACAAGTCCGGCATTGTCGATCCGGACACCATGCGCCCGGACATTCCCGAACGGTCGAATGAAGAGATTTCAGTGCTCGCTGAAATCGCCGTCAATGCAGCCCGCATGGCGCTCGAAACCGCCGGGCGCGACCCCGAAGATGTCGATGCCGTGCTTTGCGCCGCATCCAATATGCAACGCGGCTATCCAGCCATGGCCGTCGAAATTCAGGATGCCCTCGGCATTGAAGGGTTTGGCTTTGACATGAATGTGGCTTGCTCTTCGGCCACGTTCGGCATTCAGACCGGTGCTGATTTCGTCCGTTCCGGCAGCGCCAAGTCGGTCCTGATGGTCAATCCGGAAATCTGTTCGGGACACCTGAACTTCACCGATCGCGACAGCCATTTCATTTTCGGGGACGTGGCGACCGCGGTACTGATCGAGAATGAAGATATTGCGCCCGCCGCGCATTGGAAGATTCTCGGCACCAATCTGAAGACGCAATTCTCCAACAATATCCGCAACAATTTCGGCTTCCTCAATCGCTGTGCGCCAGACGGGATCGGCGCCGAAGACAAACTGTTCGTCCAGGAAGGGCGCAAAGTGTTCAAGGAAGTGGTGCCCATGGTCGCCAAGATGATCCTGGCGGAACTGGATCGGCTCGATCTCGATGCACCGAACCTGCGTCGGATGTGGCTGCATCAGGCCAATGCCAATATGAACCGCCTGATCGCGTCCAAAGTCCTTGGTCGCGAAGCCACGCCGGATGAAAGCCCAACAGTGCTCGACACATATGCCAATACGAGTTCAGCCGGGTCGATCATCGCCTTTCACAAGCATAGCCAGGATATGCAAGCCGGTGACAAGGGTCTGATCTGTTCGTTTGGCGCGGGCTATTCCGCAGGCACGGTCTTCGTCGAGAAAGCCGCCTAGACGACAGGCCCAAATTCATCGTCCACCTCTTGTGGCTTGCGGCCATAAAGCAAGAGCAAGGACACGAAGGCGATACTCGTCGCCTGCGATGAAAACAGTTCCAGCATCAACGCAAAGAACCAGGCTGGCAGACTCTGCGCTGGCCGCGTATCCGACCCAATGGTGACCGCCTGACGCAGCTCTGCTCGCGCGGTTGCAATTTTCTGTTCCAGCGTCGCGCGACGTTCGGCCAGGCCTAACTCATT
>JBCCZH010000162.1:0-6607 GCA_039188075.1 Pseudomonadota bacterium | reverse complement strand
TCGACTCCGTCGAGTTCGATATAGGCCGCTGCCGCATCGGCCAGGCCCTGGCGAAGGTCTTTATCTTCGCCGGTCCGGATCAGGAACCGCTCAAGACTGGATTTCATAATGGTGCGCTCAGGGTCATCGCCGCCATGCTGATCGAGGGCTGTATACCGGTGACGGAAGACATCGATGACGGCTCGGCGATACCCTGCCAAGGCCTCGGCATCGCTGGCGACCAGCGCCTCGAACCGACCGGCTTCGCGAATGGCGGCCTGCACCACGCGGCGCTCGTCATCGCGCACGGCCTCATCGATGAAACGCCAGACCGTCTGGACATCAATGCGTCCGGCGATGAACTCGGCCCCAACACTGTCCAGGGTTGCGAGTTTCTCGCCCGGATTAAGCTGATCGAAAGCGCGCCCAAGATCTTGCCAGGCCTCATACGGGAGAGAGAAGCGGTAATATCCAGTGCCGTTTGCGTTCGGCATGATCCAGTCAACGCGATCGCGCGGGTCGCCCTGAAGCGTCAGCGAGGGCTCGGACAATAATTGGCAGACCCGGCTTCGGGCACCATCAATCCCGTTCACCCAGCAAACGGGCACGGTCCACCGGCGGTCATTGCCGAGCGCACTGCCCAGGGGCGCGTATCGTGATTGCGATACGGTTACGCCATTTGCCTCTGTCGGGGCGAACGTGAGGAGCGGCAAGCCATTCTGTTCGACAAAGCTTCGAAACGCCTGCGTCAGTTCTGGCTCGCCCGTTTGTTCACCGATAATGTCAAAGAATTCCGGGCTGCCCGCGACGCCATCTTCATAAGCCTCAACATAGCGCCCAAGCGCCGGACGAAAGACGTCCGCGCCGAAATAGGCGTCGACCATACCGATCACGGCAAGGCCCTTATTATAGGTAATCGAGTCATAGGCGTTGCGAACATTCTCGTTCAGCGCGATCGGCTCTCGCACCGCGCGGGCGCTGGCCAGACTGTCCAAGCTCATGGCGCGAATGCCATCGGCAATGGCGTCCAGCTCATAGCCTTCGCCAGGATAGATTTCTGACAGGCTGGCACCTTCTCCCCAACTCGCAAATCCTTCCTTCAGCCAGAGATCGTCCCACCAGGGCGGCGTCACCAGATTACCGAACCACATGTGCCCGACTTCATGCGCATGAATGGCCAGCAAGCTGCGCCGCGCGGCGGGACCAATGCCCGGGCTGGCGAGAATACGCGTCTCGCGATAGGTCAGTGCCGCGGCCAGTTCCGTGGCGCCAGACGGCCATTGCGGCGCGGCGACAATGTCGAGCTTCTTGTATGGATAGGGCTGCTGCAACGCTTCCTCGAAGACGCGGACAAGATCAGGCGCGGTCTGCAGGGCGAGGCCAAGCTCAGCGCCTTTGCCCCGGCGCGCAAAACCACGCAGTGGAATGGGCTCAGCGCGCACCTCATTTGGCGGAATCATGCCCGCGTCGACAACGTCAAAACTGCCAACGGCGAGTGACAGAAGATAAGTCGGCAAAGGGCGAGTCGTTTCAAATGTGATCCGCTTCAGACCGTCCTCCAATACTTCAACCGAGGCTTCCGGAGCATTGCTGATCGCCGCATCCGACTCAGGGATGGTCAGCGTGATATCGAAAGGCGCCTTGAACGCCGGCTGATCGAAGCCCGGCATGAAGCGACGCGCCTGAATGCTCTCGGACTTCGCAAGCGCATAGGCATCGCCTTGCTCGGTGACCTTGAACAGGCCGGACAGATTCACGTCAAACGGGGCGTCATAATCGATTTCGACAATCACTTGATCCGCCGTCACGGCTTGCCCGAAGTCGAGCCAGGCGACCCCGGATTCCAGCGCCATAGTCCAGCTGCCTGTGACCGGCTCGGCCTGTCCAACACGTGTGCGCACCGCCGCAATGTCGAGGTCCCGACCATGCAGGTACAGGCCGTGCGAGGGCTCCTCCAGGGCGATCGTCATGACCACTGTCCCGCCAAACCGCGTCTTGCGCGGATCGAGCGTCAGGTCCAGGGCGTAGTGGGCCGGGTAAGGCGCAGGATCGAGTGGGCCTTTGGGCGCATTCGCCACAATCTCTTCTGCAGTGGGCGGACCCATTTCGGCGGTATCCGAGGCGGCGCCACAGGCCGCCAAAACCATGCTCATGATCGCAAAGACCGCAATCCGCATATAACTACTCCAACTTGTCTTGGGGTCCTGCATAGCGCACAACACGCGCGATGAAACCCACACTGTCAATTCTCGACCCCTCGCCGAACTTTGAAGGCCGCACCGCCGCCGACGCGCTGAACGAGACGCGGGCGCTGGCACAAGCGGCAGACGCCATGTCCTATCGCGCCTATTGGGTCCAGGAACACCATAATGCGACGAGCTTTGCCGGCACCACGCCAGAGGTCTTGATGGCCGATCTGGCCGCGCGCACAGAGCGGATTGCACTCGGGTCAGGCGGCATCATGCTGCCCAATTACTCGCCCTTGAAAGTCGCTGAGTGGGGGCAGACGCTGAGCCAGCTCAATCCTGGCCGGATCGAGATTGGGCTGGGACGGGCCACTGGGGCAGACCCGCGCGCATCAGCCGCCCTGCTCGGCCCTGGCGGACAGAACTTTCCAGCCATGCTGCGCATGATGATGGACTGGATGCTGGATTCAAGCGGCGAGGTCCCGCTGGCCGACGATCATCGCGCGCGCGGAATTGCGGCCAATCCGCCAGGACCTCGGCCCGATGTCTGGATGCTATGCTCCTCCCCCGGGCCTGCCGCCTTTGCCGGACAGATGGGTCTGAAACTGGCTTTCGCTGACTTTCTCAATCCTGGCGGCGCGGGTGACGCTCTGGCGGCGTATCATGAGGCGTTTGAACCATCGCCGTTCTGTGCTGAGCCTTATGCCGGGATCGGGCTGGTCGTCCTGGCGGCTGAGACCGAAGCGGAAGCTGACCATCTGGCCGGGTCGATCAAGGCCTGGGCTCTGGGGCGCGGCACAGGCGAGTTTCGGCCTTATCTGGATGCCGCGACCGCCAGGGAGTATCTGGCCAATTCGCCGCTCGAACCGCCGCAGCGCGGCATTATCGGGACAGGCCCGTCAGTGGCGCGCGAGCTGATCTCGGTCGCACAGGCCGCGCGTGCGGACGAGCTGTTTCTGCTCTCCATCACAGACAGTCTCGAAACGCGGATCAACAGCTATCGCCTAATCGAACAGGCCATGGCGGCGATCAGCGCAGATCAGAAATAACGGCGAGGATCGGGCTCAAGGCACTGGCGCCGAGTGCCTTGCAGCGGGCCGGCGACCAGCCATAATCCGCGTCCGGGTGGTTCGCATCATCCTTGAACGGCATCTCCAGCGTCATCGCAAGGCAATCAAACCGCTCCGCCAGCGCATTGGTGCAAATCGACAGATTGGCCTTTCCAGCCGAACTGATCGGGTAACCAAACTGGGTCTGGAACGCGCCATTTGAGGATTTCACATAGGCCGATTTGAAACTCTCCTGCAGCCCGGCCAGCCGGTCTGACCAGCCCGGAATGCCTTCCGCCCCGGCGATGAAATTATACGGCAGCGCCTCATCGCCATGAACGTCAAGCGCCAGGTCACAGCCGGTTTCGATCATCTTCTGAAGCGTCAGATAGACTTCCGGACTCTTCGCCATGCTGGGCTCGGCCCATTCCCGGTTCAGATTCACGCCCGCCGCATTGGTCCGCAAATGCCCGCGCGCGCTGCCATCCGGGTTCATATTCGGAATGATGTAGAAAACCGCGTGGCGCATCAGGTCCTTGGAAATGGCGGAGATCGGATCCAGCATCCGTTCCAAGAAACCTTCCATCCACCATTCGGCCATGCTCTCCCCGGGATGCTGGCGCGCCGTGATCCAGATCTTGCGCTTTTCGGGCCCGGGTTCGCCGAGCGTGATCAGGTCCAGATCGCGCCCATCCAGGGTTTGTCCCAGCACGCTGATCCGCCCTTCGGCATAATTCTGGGCGCCGGCCACGAGCATGCTGTGCCGCTCGGAAGAGTAAGGCGCGAAATACGCGACATAGATGGCGTTGACATTGAGCGTGGTCTCAATGGTCAGGCTCTGCCCGTCATACGAGGTCGGCACGCGACGCCAATCCATCAAATCTTCCGAGACGACGGCCTGATAATTCTCCCAACCTTTGGGATAAGCGGCGCCGCCGGCATTTTCTATGATCAGGCGAAGTTTCTGCCCTTTTTCGCCTGATACGCGAAAATGAAACCATTGATAGAAGTCGGATTGATGGTCCTTGGCGATGTCGAGTCGCACATTCATCGGGTCGCTGGCATCCTTGACGACGATATTGCCGCTATCAAAGGCCGATGAAATGATCAGGCTCATACGCGCTCCCCTGCTTTGAGATCGGCGTGGTACGCTTTTGCCATGCGGCTGTCGATCCCTTGCATCTTGAGAAACGCACTCAGGACGCCAAGTTTGCGATTAGGCGCGTCGCCGTCAGCAATCCGGTGCAGCTGATGATAGTACCAGCCCTGCATGCCAAATCCGTTCAGCGCCTTGAAAATACCGATGGAGGAATTGGGGCTGAATATGCCAGGTCCGATGCGGAGCGTACTTTCCCATTTGATCAGCTCATCCAGATCGCCGGACAGGAGCTGCGCCGGGGCATCGACGTCGACGCAAAGCGGACGCCCGAGCCCGATCAAATCAGCTTCGCCCGCCGCCAGCGCATCATTCATGCCCGCGATGGTGCGGAACCCGCCCGTGACCATGAGCGGCATCTTCGCCACAGCTTGCACTTCTCTGGCATAATCGAGGAAATAGGCTTCGCGCTTTTTCGTACTTTCTCGCGCACCTTCTTCATGCGCCGGTTTGAGCCCGTCCATATCCATCATTTTCGGCTGCTCATAATTGCCGCCAGAAATCTCCACAAAGTCGAGCCCAAGTTCGTTCAGCATGCCGATCACGGCCATCGAGTCGGCTTTGGAGAAGCCGCCTTTCTGAAAGTCGGTCGAATTGAGTTTGACAGAGACCCCAAATCCCGGCCCGGCTTCCGCAGTGGCCGCTTTCAGGACTTCGACCAGAGCCCGGGCCCGGTTTTCCAGAGACCCGCCCCATTCATCATCGCGCTGATTGGTCAGCGGCGACAGGAACTGGCTCATCAGATAGCCATGCGCCGAGTGGACCTGAACCCCGTCAAACCCCGCCGCACGCGCCGCTTTGGTGGCAATCGCATACTTTTCGATCAGGCGCTTGATATCATCACCGGTCATGGCGCGCGGCACACCGAACTGACCACCCGGCAGATCAACCGCGATCGCGCTTGGCGCATCAGGTTGAGGATTGACCATTTTCTGGGTCTGTCGGCCGGCATGGCTGAGCTGCATGACCACTTTGCCGCCCCCGGCCTTGCACGCCTCCGCCCATTTCCCCAGCATGACAGCATGTTCATTCGACGGCGCCCCATCAATTGCGACATTACCGGGCGCTTCCAGATTTCTCCGGTCGACAAGGACATTTCCCGTGATTTGCAGCCCGATGCCGCCATCGCCCCAGGCCTTGTACAGGCGGATATGCCGATCTGTGACCTCATTCTTCGCATTTGCGAGGCGTTCCGTCATAGCGGCTTTGACGAGCCGATTGGGCAATTCGACGCCAGATGGCAGGGTTAATGGCGTATTAATCATAATCGTCATGATGGAAGTCCTTGGAATCAGTGGGCGAATGGGCTTACGGGGAGAAAACCATTATGGGCGCTGCAAAGCAATCTAACCTGTTTGATGATATGAAAACTGATCCTTCTGGCTATAGCGCGAAAGACATTGAGGTCCTTGAGGGCCTCGAACCGGTGCGGAAACGCCCCGGCATGTACATTGGTGGCACCGATGAACGCGCTTATCACCACCTGTTTGCTGAAATCCTCGACAATTCCATGGACGAGGCCGTGGCCGGCCATGCCTCGCGCATTGAAGTGCATGTGCGCGCTGACGGCTATGTCGAGGTGATCGATAATGGCCGCGGTATCCCGGTCGGCGAGCATCCGAAATATCCGGGTAAATCAGCCCTGGAAGTGATCATGACGACGCTCCATGCGGGCGGCAAATTCTCGAACAAGGCGTATGAGACGGCTGGCGGCCTGCACGGCGTCGGATCGTCTGTCGTGAATGCCCTGTCAGAACGAATGGAAGTCGAGGTCGCGCGCGACAAGAAGCTGTATTTCCAGGCCTTTGAACGCGGCGTGGTGACCGGACCGCTGGAATTGCTGGGCGCGGCCCCGAACCGCCGCGGCACAACGGTTCGGTTCAAGCCGGATATCGAGATTTTCGGCGAGAAACTGCGTTTCAAGCCGCAGCGTCTGTTCCAGATGACGCGCTCGAAAGCCTATCTCTATCGCGGCGTTGAAGTGCGCTGGAAATGCGATCCGGAATTGCTGCCTGAGGACTCGAAAGTCCCGGCGGAAAAGACCCTGTCCTATCCGAACGGCCTCGCCGATCAGTTGGATGAAGTCTTCAAAGGCAAGGCGACCATCACCGAGCAGCATTTTGCTGGTCTGGTCGAAAGCGATGATGGAAAAGTCGAATGGGCAATTGCCTGGACCGCCGCTGGCTTTGGCGAAACAGACGGCTTTTCAAGATCTTACTGTAACACGATCCCGACCC
>JBCCZH010000161.1:0-6627 GCA_039188075.1 Pseudomonadota bacterium | reverse complement strand
GAACAAACGGAAAAGGCTTCGGTTGAAGTCACCTTGCCGGAAACCATCACGCTGCAAGATCTTGCAGGTCGTATGAAAGAGCGCGTCGGTGACGTCGTGAAATTCATGATGCAGCAAGGCGAGATGATGCGCGCCAATGACATCATCGATGCCGATACAGCCGAATTGATCGCCGCCGAATTTGGGCACACGGTGAAACGTGTCTCCGAAGCGGATGTCGAGATTGGGCTGGAAGGGGTCGAAGATGATCCCAAGGATCTTGAAGGCCGGCCACCCATCGTCACCATTATGGGCCATGTCGACCATGGTAAGACGTCCTTGCTGGATGCCTTGCGGTCAACCGATGTTGTTGCGGGCGAAGCCGGCGGCATCACCCAGCATATTGGCGCCTATCAGGTTCAGTTGAAATCCGGTGACAAGATCAGCTTCCTCGACACGCCTGGTCACGCGGCCTTCTCGGCCATGCGGGCGCGCGGCGCCAATGTGACCGACATTGTCATTCTGGTCGTCGCGGCGAATGATTCCGTCATGCCGCAAACCATCGAAGCCATCAGTCACGCCAAAGCGGCGGAAGTGCCGATCATTGTGGCGGTCAACAAAACGGATCTGCAGGACGCCGATCCAAACCGCGTCCTGACCGATCTGCTGCAGCACGACATTCAAGTCGAAGCCATGGGCGGTGAGGTTCAGTCGATCGAGGTCTCTGCGCTCAAGAAAAAGGGCCTGGATGAGCTTACCGAAGCGATCACGCTGCAAGCTGAATTGCTTGAACTCAAAGCCAACCCAAAACGGATTGCCGACGGTATCGTTGTCGAATCCCAACTCGACAAGGGGCGTGGTCCCGTGGCCACCGTTCTGGTCAAGCGCGGGTCACTGAAGCGCGGCGACATTGTTGTGGCGGGCGCCCAGTGGGGCAAGGTGCGGGCCCTGGTCAATGAACGCGGCCAGCAGATGAAAGAGGCTCTGCCCTCCATGCCGGCCGAGGTCTTGGGCCTGGATGGCACACCGGAACCGGGCGATGCCTTCAACGTGGTTGAGAGTGAAGCGCGGGCGCGGGAAATTACCGAATATCGTCAGCGCATGAAACGTCAGAAACAGGGTGTTGCCACGCAACGCGCCTCGCTCGAGCAATTCATGACCAGCCTGAAAGACGGGTCGGCCGACACCAAGGATCTGCCCATCGTCCTCAAAGGCGATGTTCAGGGTTCGGTCGAAGCGATCACGCAATCGCTCGAAAAACTCTCGACGGAAGAAGTCCGCGCCAATGTCGTCTATGGCGCCGCTGGCGGTATTTCCGAAAGCGACATCCTGCTGGCGCAATCTTCAGGGGCACCGGTTTTCGCCTTTAACGTCCGAGCCAATAAACAGGCCCGTGATCTGGCGGAGAAGGAAGGTGTCGAGATTCGCTATTATTCGATCATCTATGAATTGATCGATGATGTGAAAGCCTCGCTGTCCGGCATGCTGGAGCCAGAGAAGAAAGAAACCTTCATTGGTTATGCGGACATTCTGGAAGTGTTCAACATCACCAAAGTCGGCAAGGTTGCGGGCTGTAAGGTGACCGAAGGCGTGGTGAAACGCGGCTGCGGCGTGCGTCTGCTGCGCGACGATGTTGTGATCCATGAAGGCATGCTGAAAACGCTGAAACGGTTCAAGGATGAAGTGCCGGAAGTTACCAATGGCATGGAATGCGGCATGGCGTTCGAGAAATATGAAGATATTCGCGAAGGCGACCGAATCGAGTGCTTCGAGATTGAAATGATCGCGCGCTCGCTCGACTAATTCGAAAACTGATATCGAAACAGGGCCGCACAGAAATGTGCGGTCCTTTTCATTTTTATCGATTGAGTTTTCGAAATTCAAAACAGTTTGTGCGTATACCGGGCGCGATGAGTGACTCTGTGGTGATCTCCGGGGCGTTGAAAAAGCGTGACGCCAAGCGGCTGACCAATGCCATTCGTGGCAGCACGGTCGGTCCGACGACGCTATACTATGCCGGCGTGACCGCACCGGTGATCGGGGCAGGCATGGCGCTGCTGGTCAATACGGCCCTGGAACGGATCGAATTCTCGACTTACTGGACGGTGATGCTTTCGGCGCTCCTGGCCGCTGTGGCGGGCATTGTCTGGTACCTGATTTTCATGCGTTGGGCGTATCGCCATCAGCATGGACGCGGCGCTGAAATGGAGCAGGTCACCGAAATCCAGCTCACAGATGATTATTTGGTGGTCCGCCGCGGTCTGGTGACGACCCATATAGACTGGGATGCCATTGACGAGATCAAGAGCACGCGCAGCTACACCATTGTTCACTTTGACGGGGCTGATCCGCTTATGGTGCCGCATGACTGGTTTGGCGAAAAAACTGCGTGCGAGATCTTTATGCGACGCCTCGGGCAGGGCATTAAGGGCGGATGAGCCGCCGCCGCAAACCCAATCACGCCGCCCACGCCCCCAGTCAGCGCCAATTGCGCGCTGGTGAACTGGTGCGTCACGCGCTTGTCGAAATCCTCGCGCGTGAGGAATTTCGGGATCCGGTTCTGCAAGGTGTCGCCGTCACGATTGGCGAGGTCCGGTCATCCCCTGATTTGCGACATGCCAATGTGTTCTGCTCTGCGCTCGGCAAAACCGGCAAGGCGGAGATGGAAGAGATCGCTGAAGCGCTCAATCGCGCCGCCGCTTTTCTGCGCGGGCGGCTCGGGCGCGAGATCGAGATGAAATTCACGCCGCAACTGCATTTCATCGCGGACCTGTCTTATGATGAGGCGGCTGAAATGAGCGCTGTCTTTCGCCGCGCCGACGTGGCGCGCGACCTCGATCCGGAAGATAGCTAGGCGTTGCTCGCCCGACGAACGGGCAGGTGTTTCTTGCCCCAGTCCCGAAACGCCATCAGGGCGGGCGAGAATTCCTGACCCTTTTCAGTCAGAACATATTCATACCGTTTGGGGCGTTCCGAATAGGCCTGCTTTTCGAGGATACCGGCTTCGACCAATCGCTTGAGCCGATCCGAGATCAGGTGCCGTGTGGCACCCGTGCTGGCGACAAACTGATCAAATCGCGACATGCCCAAAAAGCAATCGCGCAGGATCAATAAAGTCCAGCGATCACCGACCAGAGATAAGGTGCGCGCCACCGGGCACCAGTTTTCGTCTAATTCTGTCCACTTCATACTTGTCAGCCTAACCTGATTTGCCCTAAGTTCCAAATAGGAACTTAAGTGCCCTCATCTGGGGCCGAAAATTCGGGAGGGCTGACATGGCCAAAACACTGGAATTCTTCTTCGATTATATGAGCCCAACCTCGTTTCTTGGCTGGGCCGTGGTCCCGGGCGTGCTTGAGCGCACTGGCGCGGACCTCAAGATCCGACCGATGTTTCTTGGCGGCGTGATGAAAGCGACCGGCAATCAGCCACCCGGCATGGTCGCTGCCAAGGGCAAATATATGGCCGCCGATATGGCCAGGTGCTGCAAGCGACATGGCATCACGATCTATTCCAACGCGCATTTCCCGCTGATGAACACGCGCGTTTTGACTGGCGCGACGCTGCGTTTGGGCGATGACCTTGAGCAGCAGAAAAAGCTCGTCGATGCCGGATTCAAATATGTCTGGGGCCTGCCGGAAGGCGGTATTGATACCGGTGACGAGGCCCAATTCAAAAAGGCGTTCGGATCCGAAGGCTTTGATGCGGACGCGCTATGGGCGATGGGTACAGATCCCGAAACCAAGGCCATGCTGCGCGCCAATACGGAAGAAGCGGTTGAGCGCGGCGCCTTTGGCGCGCCGACTTTCTTTGTCGGCGACGAGATGTTCTTTGGTCATGACCGCCTCGATTATGCCGAGGAAGCCTTGCTCGCTTAAGCGTTAATCCCGGCATCTGCCGCAAGCTTGGCAAGCGGCACTTCCGGGCGCGGCCCGTAATGTGAGATCACCTCCGCCGCTGCGATATGGCCCAGCCGGGCACAGGTCGCGAGCGGCAGGCCGCGCGCGATCCCGAACAGGAAACCGGCCGCATATTGATCGCCGGCCCCGGTCGTATCGACAACCTGGCTGACCGGTTCGGCAGGTACGTCGATGGGATCGCTGTCGCCAATCACCACGGATCCTTTCTCGCCCCGGGTCACGGCTGCCAATCCGGTATCGGCTCGAAGACATTCGACCGCGTGATCAAAATCCCGCGTCTCATAGAGGCTGAGAAGCTCTTCCTCATTGGCAAACAGAATATCGACCTGCGTGCGGATAAGTTGCCGGAAACTGTCCCGATGGCGATCGACACAGAAACTGTCGGACAGGGTCAATGACACTTTGCGCCCCGCCGCGTGGGCGATCTCGGCCGCATGTACGAAGGCCGCCTTGGCGATCTCTTTGTCGAACAGATAGCCTTCGAGATAGAGGATCTCACCGGCTTCAACTGTGCCGCGATCGACATCACTCGGCGAGAATTCGACAGAGGCGCCGAGATAGGTGTTCATGCTGCGCTTGCCGTCCGGGGTCACGAAAATGATCGAACGGGCCGTGGCCGGACCGCCGGTCAGCGGCGTTGTCTCGAACGGCACACCGACCGCCGCCATGTCCGATTTGAACACTTCACCGAGGCGGTCATCGGCAACTTTGCCAATATAAGCCGCCTTGCCCCCAAAGCTCGCAATCCCGGCAATCGTGTTGGCGCCTGATCCACCGGACGTCTCCAATGCATTGTTGGACGCCTCGGTCAGGAGATCTGCGCGATCACCTTCGATCAGATTCATGGCATCCTTGTGAATGCCCCATTTTGCAAGAAAAGCATCATCCTGGGTGGAGATGACGTCGACAATGGCATTGCCAAGTCCGACCACGTCGAAATGCACTGCTGTCATTCGGGAATTCCTTATTATTCGCTGCCGGTGCGTGTGCCAGAACAGACCTCTGGACGCAACCGGACAGCCCAGCTAAGGCGCTGTTATGATGAAGATTGCTTATCTTGCTTCCAAGGCTACCCTGCCCGGCTCGCCGACCCGGCGCTCAGATGCTTTCGAGCATGACCGGATGATGGACGCCTTGCGGGCACCATTTGCTGAAAAACAGATGCAAGTCATTGATGTGGATTGGGCCGCTCCGGATCAGGACTGGACTGAGTTTGCCGCCGTGATTGTCGGTACGACCTGGGACTATTGGGACCATCAAGACGCGTTTCTGGAAACGCTAAGGCGCATTGAGACAAAGACTCGCCTCTTCAATTCCGCGGCTTTGGTTCAGTGGAACAGCCATAAAGGCTATTTACGATCACTCGAGGCAAAGGGCGCGCGCCTGATCCCGACCCTATGGATCGATAAGGTTGATGCGGCCAGCGCCGCCGAGGCTTTCGCGCGGCTTGGCAGCAAAGATCTGGTCTTTAAACGACAAGTCGGGGCCGGCGCGGATGGCCAGTATCGGTTGAACCCGACCAGCGCGCTTCCAGACATGCCGCGTCCGATGATGGTGCAACCCTTCCTGTCCAGGATTCAGGAAGAGGGTGAGTTTAGTTTCGTCTTTATCGATGGCCGGTTTAGTCACGCGCTGTTGAAAACCGCCAAGTCTGGCGATTATCGCATTCAATCGACTTATGGCGGTCAGGAAACACCGATTGCGCCGGATCAAGCCGATCTGGCCGAAGCGGAATCCGTGCTGAAAATCCTGGACGAGACCCCGCTTTATGCCCGCGTCGACATGTTACGCGGCGATGATGGGCGGCTTCTGCTGATGGAGCTGGAATTGATCGAGCCCTATCTCTACCCGCTCGAAGGGCCAGGTCTTGGACCGATGATGGCCGACGCCGTTTACCGGCGTATTGCCCTTTAGACAGAGAGTTCAAGCGTCCCGATAGACTTCGTAAAACGCAATCGCGGCGGCATTGGACACGTTCAGGCTTTCCATCTCCGCCGCAATCGGAATGCGCGCCAGCTCCGCGCAGGCTTTCGCCACGCCGGGGCGCAGGCCTGGACCTTCGGCGCCAAGCACGACGGCAACTCTGGCCGCGCCTTGCACCGCTTGTCCGATCATCGCTGACCCTTCGCCGGCCAGGCCGACTGTGTGAAATCCGGCGGCATTCAAAGCCTCCAGCGCCCGCGATATGTTCACCACCCGGCACTCCATGACGGTTTCGATCGCCCCGACGGCTGCCTTGGCAGCGACGCCGGTAATCGCCGGCGCATTGCGGGTTTGCAGGATGACCGCGCCAAACCCGAACGCGGCGGCCGAGCGATAGATCGCGCCAAGATTATGCGGATCACTGATCTGATCGAGTACAGCAACCCGCTGAATATCAGCTGCGATCACATCTTCAATCTGGGCGGGCGGCAAGGGATCCGCCTGGACCGCCAGGCCCTGATGCACGGCATCGCGCGGCAAGAGCGCGTCGATCGCCGCTGGCTCCAGACACTCGGCCCGGATTGCAATCTTACCCAGTCGATCGAGCGCATTCCGGGTTCCGACCAGGCGTTTGATCTGGCGTTTTGGATTGGCCAGCGCGGCGCTCACCGCATGCGCGCCCCAAAGCCAGTTTTCGCCGGAGCCATGGGGCCGACCGGACATTTTTCGCTTGTGTGAATTAGGACGGTTGCGCGGGCGGGGCTTGCTCATTATAAGGCCGTTTCCGGTTGAAAGGCGGAGGTGT
>JBCCZH010000160.1:0-6635 GCA_039188075.1 Pseudomonadota bacterium | reverse complement strand
TTTGCAGGAACGCCGTCTGACGGATGAGCCCCAGACGCTGGAACAGCTGTCCGAGGTCTATAATGTCAGCCGCGAACGGATCCGCCAGATTGAAGTGCGGGCCTTCGAGAAGCTGCAAAAGGCAATGCAGAAAATGGCCAAAGAACAAGGCCTGCCTATGGGCGCTTAAGGTCTTTGACCGCGCCAGACATCATTCCGATCACAGATAGGGGCGATCCACGGATCGCCCCTTTTATTGGCGTCCGCGAACGCGATCTGACCGGCGGCACGGATGGCCGCTTCATCGTGGAAGGCAAAGTGCCGCTGGGGATCCTGCTGCGCCAGTCCCGGTTTGAAGTGGACAGCCTGTTCCTGTGCGAGACGCGATTGGCACCGCTCGCTGACCTGTTGAGCGACGTGCCGGACGAGGTCCCGGTCTATACCGCGCCGCAATCCCTGATGGACGAGATTGCCGGGTTTCCAATCCATCGCGGCATCCTCGCCTGTGCGCGAAAAGGACCAGGGCTTTCGTTAGAATCCCTCATCACCGATCATCCCGGACTTGATCCGGGACCTCCATCCGCACGTCCGGACTCGCGACACGAGATCCCGGGTCAAGCCCGGGACAGGCGGATCCTCGTCCTCAATCAAATCTCTAATCACGACAATGTCGGCGCCGCCTTTCGCAATGCCGCGGCATTCGGCGTCAACGGCATCTTGCTCGACGGCCAGTCTTGCGACCCGCTTTATCGCAAAGCCATCCGCGTCTCCTCGGGCAGCAGTCTCTGGCTGCCTTTCCATCATGGCGGCCGCGGCGAAGTCCATGTCGCGGCCCTCAAAGCCGCGGGCTTCACCATCTGGGCGATGACCCCGCGGGCAGATGCCTCGCCGCTGCAGGGACAGACGATTCCAGACCGACTCGCCATCTTGCTCGGCGCCGAAGGCCCTGGCCTTCCAGGGGCCCTTATCGAGGCGGCGCATCCCATTCGAATCCCCATGGCCCCAGGATTTGATAGTGTTAATGTCGCGACGGCTGGTGCGATTGCGCTGGCCCATGTATTCAGCGCGAACGAGCAGACATGAGCGGAGAATCGATGCGCTACATCGTGACCGGAGGATATGGCTTTATCGGATCGGCTGTGGTGCGCCAGCTCGCAGCGGCGGGACATGAGGTGTTCAATCTCGACAAGAAAACCTATGCCGCAAATCCCGACGCGATTGCCGGACTGGATGTTCAGAACGTACATGCCTGTATCACCAATCGCCCAGCCGTCGCCGCCTTGTTCAAGGCAGCCCGGCCTGACGCGGTCATTCACCTGGCCGCGGAAACGCATGTCGACCGGTCGATTGACGGTCCGAGCACATTCATGACGACCAATATTGATGGCACGTTCAATCTGCTCGAGGCCGCGCTGAACCATTGGGATGAAACAGAAAGACCCGAGTCCTTCCGTTTCGTGCATGTCTCGACGGATGAAGTGTTCGGTGATCTCGGCCCCGATGATCCGGTTTTTGATGCGGATACGGCTTATGCACCGTCCTCTCCATATTCTGCCAGCAAGGCCGCAAGTGACCATATCGCGCGCGCCTGGATGCGCACCTATGGCTTGCCGGTTGTGGTCACCAATTGCTCGAACAATTACGGCCCCTGGCAGAATGCCGAGAAGCTGATTCCGACGGTTATTCGCAAAGCCGTGCTCGGGGCGCCGATCCCGATCTATGGCGACGGTCAGAATGTCCGGGACTGGCTATATGTCGAAGACCATGCTCGCGGCCTGATCGATGCCTGTGGGGCTGCGCCGGGCGAGACCTTGTTATTCGGAGCACGCGCGGAGCGGAGCAATCTGGATCTGGTGAAAACGCTTTGCCACCTGCTCGACGAGCTGCGTCCCAAGGCGACGCCTTATGCCGATCAGATCGAATTTGTCACCGATCGCAAAGGCCATGATCGCCGCTATGGCGTCGACCCGTCCAGCGCCGAACGCGCCATTGACTGGCGCCCTGAACGCAGCCTCGAACAAGGCCTGCGCGAAACGGTGGAATGGTATATTGCCAATCTTGCCGAGGATCTGACCGATCAGGAGGACCGACTCGGCCTGTCACCGTCCTAAGGCGCTGACAGCCGGCGGATCGTCGCCACGACGTCTTCGCCATATGCGTGATGCGGCATGTGTCCGCCTTCGCCCAGCTTGACCAGCTCCAGCCCGTCAACCTGGTGCTTGAGCTTGCCGACATGCAGCGGCGGACTGATCACGGTGTCGAGGGCGCCTGAGAAGACCACGGTCGGCACGGAAATGTCGCCATAACGATCCTGCTGGCCCGCCAGCTGCGCCCGCAAGGCATTCACGTCCCGCGCATTCGCCGCGAAGTTTGCCGGCCGGAAGAGCAGACCGATACCGGACTTCTCGAAATAGCCGTCTGGTGCGGGTTTTGGCGAGAACACATTGGTGATGCCGGCTTTGACTTGCGAAGGTCCGACAAGCGGCACGAGTTGCGTGAAGACCGGTCCGACCAGACCATGGCTGGCATATTTGTTGTACCAGGCCTCACCGCCGCCGCCCCAGTCATGACTGACAGGAGCGAGCAGAACCAGGCCATCGACCAGGTCCGGATGATCGAGCGCCAGGCGCAGCGATACCGCGCCGCCAAAACTGTGGCCAACGACGATGGCCTTTTCGCCGGGAGCCAGTTGCCGCAAGACGCCCGCCGCTTGCTCGGCTTGAATGGCCAGGGTCTGCGCGTTGGACGGGCGCTCTGAATGGCCATGCCCCGGACGATCCATCATCAGGACCCGGTGTGTGTCGGCCAGCTGCGGCGCCAGGGTCCAGTCAAACTCGCGCGCATTTGCGGAGGCGCCATGAATCATCAAAACGACCGGCCCGGTTTCGCCCTGTTGCAGGACATGAACATCAGCGCCATTAACCTTGACGAACGTCCCTGTCGCAGGATGCGCCTGGTTTACCCGCGCGGCATAAACGGCGCTGTGCACGCAGGCTGAAAGACCGCCGAGCAGCAGAATTGATACGGCAATGATCAGCATTCTCAAACGGGGCGGCCTTCCTGTTCGCGCCGAATGCGATTTATGCCGCGCTTGGCCGAAGGAAAGAGCGGATAGATTTCGAGGGCTTTTTCATAGGCGTTGACCGCCTCGTCTTTCGAGCCCAGACCTTCGAGGACAGCACCGAGTCCCCCCCAGGCTCCGAAATGGCGCGGCTCAAGCCGCAAGGCCTCGTTCACGTCGCGCAGCGCTTCAGTGTAATTCTCTTGCGCCAGAAACACGGTTGCGCGGCGATTCCAGGCTTCAGCATAGCCGGGCTGGATCGCGATGACGCGATCATAGAGCGCCCTTGCATGATCGAGATCGCCAAAGGCCTGCGCCCGTACGGCGCGTTCCATTACAAGATCGGCGGCATCTGATCCGCTTTCCATCCAGGATGCCCAGATATCGAGAGCAATATCATTGGCCTCTTCTTCGCTGGGCGCCGTTTTCAGTTCGTCGAACATCTTTTCCGACGGTCCGAAATCGGGACCGCTGACCAGGATCACTCCAGCAAAAGCGAGGGCTTTGAACATGGATCAAGTATGGTCCTTCAACTGAAGCGTGCCAAGAAAAATAAGCGTGACCGGCTGTATCGCGCTGAAATGGGGCTAAAATCCGAGCGATTCTGCAATCGCTTTGACTTTCGCCGCGCGATCGGGAACGGCGGCGTCGATCATCTTATAATATCGTTCCAGAATTTCAGGCGGCACCTTCTCCGGCGACCCGGCATCAAAAGGCGGGTTCGGGTCATATTCAATCGATAGCTGAATGAATTTCGCAAAGTCCTCCCCGCGAATACGCGCCGCAAGGGCGAGCGCGAAATCAATCCCGGACGTGACGCCGCCGCCGGAAAACCGGTTGCGATCCTCTACGATGCGTTGCTTGACCGGGATCGCGCCGAAGTAAGCGAGCTGATCAATCGACGCCCAGTGGCAACCGGATCTATAGCCTTTGAGCAAGCCAGCCGCGCCAAGCACCAGCGACCCGGTACAAACGCTGGTCACCCATTGCGCCTGCGCGGCCACGGTTTGCAACCAGGCCAGCACGTCCGGGTCTTGCATCATGTCCATGGTGCCAAGACCACCGGGGACGCAAAGAATATCAGCGGACTGAATCTCATCAAATGTCGCTGTCGGCAGCAGCGGAAAACCGGCATCAGTTGGCACCGGTTCCGTGTCCTTCCAGACCAGGTTGAGCGTCGTGTTGCCAAGGCGCGACAAGACCTGG
Organism: Pseudomonadota bacterium; assembly: GCA_039188075.1. Lineage (GTDB taxonomy): Bacteria > Pseudomonadota > Alphaproteobacteria > Caulobacterales > Hyphomonadaceae > Henriciella. The sequence goes on along the minus strand of JBCCZH010000160.1, from coordinate 2,389 downwards.
GCTGGACCGGTCAGATCGAGTTGCGTGACGTTTGGAAAAACCAGGAACGCAACGGATATCGGGGATAATTCTGGCATGGCCATCTCCTTTATGGTGATTGGCCCAGGCGAACGGCACTTGCTTGAAAGGCACAACGCTCCCCGATGGTGCTCCATCCTGATCTCGCCAGTCGCGTTGCGAGAATGACCTTAACGCAGGGTGGGCGCTTTATCCATCTTACTTTTTGGTCAAACCAGGTCGGCGCTAACTCGAGAGGCGCTGGAGGTCCGCCGGCAAGCCCGGATTCTCAGCGTTGAATTTCGCATATTGTTCCGGATACATGCGCTGTGCGAAGGCGATGAGATCGACATAGCGCGCGGTCTGATGCGGAAACATCGTATAAAGCCGCGCAAAGAATGCAAAGATCGACCCTTTGACCCGCCGGTGTTGCTGGATGATTCCGGCCGGATTCACAGAATAACCGAGCGCGCGTCCGACAAACAGTTTCTGCATCGCCGAAACCGCCGTCCCGATATCGCCATTGATCACACCCAGGGCCAGCCGGTCGCCCGTGTAAACCATGGCCCGCTCATAAGGCAGGATAAAGAAATTGAAGATGAAGAAGCGCTGCGCCAGGCGAATGATGCCGCCCATCAATCCTGATCGCCTGCGCGACCGCCAATAACCGACAAACCGGCCGATGACCCAGCGCAATTCATCATCGGTCACGCCTTTCTCGACCATTTCGGAATTGAGAAACACCGCCCGGCGGAAAAAGAACTTGCGCATGACGGCGTTAAACTCGCCCTGTTGATACACGAAGATATGGATCGGCTTATCGTAATCCAGCTCGGCTTTGACGTCTTCAGACAGCGCGAAGATGCGCGGATAATTCAGTTCGCTGACCAGGACGGAATTACCCATGATATTGGTGAACGCCACCCGTGTCCCGATCCACAGGATCAGCACGAAGAGCGGCACAATCAAACCAATCGTGCCCGCGACAAGCAACACGGCAATGATCGGAAACAGGAGCAGCGAAAAGAACGAGGCCAGAATCGCACGTGGTCTTTGTCTGGGATGTTTGAATTTCGAGAATGATTTTCCGTCGATCATCTGTCTTCGCCCCCGTCGGTCTGAGTTTGCATGAAACCGTGACGGACATATGATAGCAGATAATTGGGCGTAGGGGGCAAAAATGGCCGACGTGTTCATCAGTTATAAGAAAGAAGACCGGGACATTGCCGCGCGCATGTCCAACGCCCTCAAGGCCGAAGGCCTGTCGGTCTGGTGGGATGAGCGCCTGACGCCGGAACAGGCCTTCGATGCCCTGATTGAAAGGGAAATCGCCGCCGCATCCGCCGTGGTGGTCTTGTGGACGCCCCGATCAGTGGGGTCGAGCTGGGTGCGGACCGAGGCCCATTATGCCAATACGAATGGCAAATTTGTTCCGGTCTGGATGGAAAAGTGCGACCTGCCCATCGCCTTCATGCTGGCGCAGACGATTGACCTTTCGGACTGGTCCGGCGCGCGAGATGCCATTCCCTGGGTTAAACTGGTGACCTGGATCTCAGATCTGAAAGCCGGGCGCACGCTGGAACAGGAAGCCGAAGCGCCGGGCGTCGACATGGCCAAGTTTCGCCAGGAATACGGGAAATTGCCGAATGGTGAGCCCGTCGTTGATGGCGCCACAATATCTGCCCGCACGCCCAGCGGCACAGCCTTTCGCGATCGCGGCGATCTGCCGATCATGACCATAGTTCCGCAGGGCAGTTTCTCCCTCGGCAGTCAGCCAGGCGACCCCGATGCCCGGCCAACCGAACGACCCAATAAACGGGTCGAAATCAAAAGGCCGTTCGCGATGAGCGTCTATCCGGTTCTGATGTCGGAATTTGAAGCGATTATGGGTCAGGCGGAGGATGACAGCCGCGCAGAGACCAAAAAGGGAGGTCTGTTCTCGCGCATGTTTGGCAGCAAGAAAGACAAGAGCCCGGCGCCCCAGGATGTTGGCCGATATGGCTATCTGCCAAAAACCGAAATCTCACTGTCCGAGGCGCAAGCCTTTGCCAAAGCCTTGAGCGACGCAACGGGCGAACGCTACCGGCTGCCCTCAGAATCCGAGTGGGAGTATGCTTGCCGCGCTGGGTCGGATCAGCGCTTTGCCTGGGGTGAAACGCTGCAGCCCAACCAGGCTCATTTTGCCAGTGACGCGGCCAATCCCGCGGCCGGACCGGTTCCGCCCGGTCAGTTCGCTCCAAATGATTTCGGGTTGTATGATATGCATGGAAATGTCCGGGAATGGACCCAGGACCGCTGGCAGGATGACTATACCGAAACCCCGACGGATGGCGCTCCGATGCTGGGCGGGCACAGCGCGCTGCATGTTGTTAGAGGGGGCTGCTATCAGGAC
>JBCCZH010000159.1:0-6640 GCA_039188075.1 Pseudomonadota bacterium | reverse complement strand
TGGCGGCCATCATTGGCCCAGACGCCGACCGTCTGTCCTCGCATTCTTGCCAGGCCGGTAATCTGGCTGCGGCCATACCCCTTGCCCATTTCAAAGAAGCTGTTCTGATCGACAATCAAATTGACCAGGCGTCGCATATCAAATGCGCGGCGGCGTTCGCGCGGCACGATATCCAGCAGGGCTTCTTCCATGCGATCCGCCGGATCATCGCACGCCGTCACCGGCGCAAGCGACCAGACATTATCCGGCAGATAAGACAGGACGGTGCGAATTTGCGCCAACGCTGCACGCTCATCCTCCGCGCCATTATCGACCGTGCCATTGCGCGTGTGCACCTGCGCCCCGCCCAGTTCGTCCTTGGTCAGCTTCTCACCCATAGCCCGCTCGACCACGGCCGGTCCGGCGACCAGGATTTGTGCGGTCGATTTGGACATGACCGAGAAGTGCGACGAGACCAACCGCCCTGCCGGCAGCCCCGCGACGGCGCCAAGCGCAGCGCTGGCGACAGGAACGACGCCGAGCGTCTGGGCCACAGACTTGAAACGCGAGGGCTGAAACACGGGTCCGGGCATGCTCGGACCGCCAGAACCGCCGACACTTCCGCCCGCGCCTTCATGCAAACGGACCAAAGGCAGCTTGTATTGCAGCGCCAAGTCTTCCGTATAGACAGATTTGCGCAAACCGGCCGGCGAGGGCGAGCCACCTTTAAGCGTGAAATCCTCCCCGCCCACAATCACCCGGCGGCCTTCAATCTCCGCGAAGCCGAGAACAAAATTGGCGGGTGTGAAATCGATCAGCTCGCCATTGCTCCCGCGCTCTGCCGCGCCGGCGCCTTTGCCAATCTCATCAAAGCTCCCCTTATCGACCAGCTCATCGATGCGCTCGCGTATGGTCAGGCGACCCTTTTCGTGTTGGCGCGCAATGCTGGCGTCACCGCCTTGTTTCAGGGCAAGCTCGCGGCGCTGATTGATCTCGTCGACTTCAGGTTTCCAACTCATGGATGACACTGTCGCCGCTGCCTGCGCGGAAGTCAAAAGTCACTTCGCGGCAGCCTGCCGCTCAGCCCTCGATCACCAGTTCTCTTTGAACGGACGCAAATCCATTTCATGAGTCCAGGCGGAGCGATGCTGTGTGTGAACATGCCAATATGCATCCGCGATCGCGTCGGGCGAAAGTCCACCATCATCGCCAAGCTGATCGAGGTATTCCCCAAACCGGCTGCGGACCATTTCGCCATCAATCACACCGTCAATGATGAAATGCGCAACATGAACGCCGTGCGGCCCAAACTCCCGGGCCAGCGATTGCGCCAGCATGCGCAAGCCGGCTTTCATCGAGGCGAAGTGCGCAAAATTGGGCTTGCCCCGCATCGATCCGGAGGCGCCGGTGAAGAACAGGCTGCCTTTGCCTTGCGCCTTCAAGACCGGAATCGCGCGTTTTGCGGCGAGGAAGGCGCCGAAGCAACCGACCCGCCAGAACTGCTCGACCAGGTCGGGGTCGAGGTCCTCAAACGGAATGATGGCATTGTTTCCAGCATTATAGATCACCGCCGCCAGCGTGCCTTTGGTAGCCGCATGCGCGAATAAAGCGTCCTGGTCGCTGGCAATGGTGACATCGGCCTGAAAACCCTCCGCCGAACCGCCAGCCGACACGATCTCGCCGGCCACAGCCTCGACCTTTTCCAGCGTTCGGCCCGCAGCGATCACATGATACCCTTCTTTGGCAAATCTGCGTGCCGTGGCGCCGCCGACTCCCTGGCTTGCGCCCGCTCCAATCACGATGACCGTTTCTGACATGTCGTATTCCTCTTTGATCACAGATCTTACCGTGCGCGTTCAGGTCAGGATTGGCAATGGCCGACCGGACGAGTCCGTTCCCCCGTGCGCCTTACGCTCCGCGTTCGAGCCATTGGTTTAACAAGGCTTGTTTTTTCTCATACTCAACCAGAGCCTGCTCGGGTGTCCGGTGCAGTAAGCGAACTTGGTCGCCGGGACGGAGTTGACCGAGCTGGTGACGGTCACAACGAGCAATGCTGGCAATGCGCGGATAGCCGCCTGTGGTCTGCGCATCGCACAAAAGGGCAATTGGAATGCCAGAGGGCGGACACTGAATCGTGCCAGGAAAGACAGGCGCGCTCTTCATCATGCCATCGCTCGCAGGCGAGAGCGGATGGCCCTCAAGACTGACCCCCATACGCGTCGCCTGGCGCCCGACAATGAAGGTGGCGGAGAACAGGGTCTCCCGCATGACCTCGTCCAAAAGCTCCGTTTCAGCAGAGACCGTCGCGCGCAACGCAAACTTGCCGTCAAACAAGGGGCGAAGCGGATCCGGGGTGTGCCAGGTCTGCCCGACCTGTGCTTGTCCAATCGCGGACAGGACGTCCCCGCTTCGCAAGGCCCGGCCTTCATGCCCGCCCAATTGAGCCGGGAGGTAAGTCGACGTAGCGCCGAATTGGAGCCGCGCGCGAAACCCGGAATGCAAGGCCAAATAGGTGCGCGCGCCATATCGCGAGGGTGTGATTGTCAGCCGTGCACCCGCCTGAACATGAAGGGTTTGATGCATCGGCGCGGGAACGCCTGAAAGTACGACATCGCCGCCCGCGCCGGTGACGGCGATCGTGCACGCGGAGTCTATTTCTACTTCAAACCCGCCATATGTAATCTCAAGACAAGTGGCGTCTGGCGGGTTATCGACCAGGCGGTTGGCGATGGCCATGGAAAGGGCGTCAGCCGGACCGGCATAGGGAATGCCCAAGTGTCGATAGCCCAGTCGCGAGGCCCCTTGCAGGGTTGTTTGCAAGCCGGCTTCAATGATCTGAAACATCTAGACCGCCTTGAACTTGACCCGGTGCCCCGGGCGCAAACGGAAAGGTGAGGCAGAATCCGGATCGAACAACTGATCCTGGATACGCCCGATCAGCGGCCACCCGCCAGGCCCGGCCAAGGCGTAGACGCCCGTATAGTCAGAACTCACCCCGACAGAACCTGCGGGGACGCGGGATCGGGGCTGGCTCAAGCGGGGCACGGCAAAACCGTCAGGCAGGCCCGAAATATATGAAAACCCGGGTGTGAAGCCGATCATTTCAACAGTGTGCATCCGCTCTAAATGCATCGCGATGAACGCGGATTCCGACAGTCCGATTTGGTAGCAGATCTCCGTGAGGTCCGGACCGAACTCTCCGCCATACTGAATAGACAGTTCGATCGTCTCCGACTCCAACTGGAAGCCGGCCTCATCCGGCTTCAACGATGCCAGGGCCGCCTCAAGCGCTGTCAGCTTCTCCGGGTCGACCCGAAGGCTGACCGTGTCCAGCCCGGCCACCACATCCTCTGCCAGATCAAGCGCGCGAAGCTGCGCTGCCAGGGCCTGCGCGCCTCGCGACGTCTCGACCTGGTACTCAAACACATCGTCCGCGATGCGCCGCGCTATGCGTTCGGCGGACATAGGAGAATTCCATTCTGCTCCAGCGACTGGCGGATCGACTGTGCGGCGGCAAAGGCTCCGGGCGTATCGCCATGCACACATATGGTTTGAACCGGCAGCGCGATCCGCGCCCGGTCATAGGTGTCCACCTCACCCTGCATCGCGATTTGAAGGGCTTGCTGCGTCTGGAGGTCAGCATCATGGATGACCGCGCCCGGCGCTTTTCTGTCACGCAAGCTGCCATCTTGCTCATACGCCCGATCCGCAAAACCCTCTGCGATGAAGGCAACTCGATGCGTTGCAGCAACCGCTTCGAGTTGCGAATTGGGTGGTCCAAACAGGGTCGCATGCGGGATCAGATTGCGAAGCACTGAAACAATGCTTTCTGCCAAACCAGCATCTTTCGCTCCCATGTTGTACAGCGCCCCATGCGGCTTCAGGTGGCTCAACTGAATGCCAGCCTCCGCAGCAAGGTCTTTCAACTCTGCGACCTGTTCAGAGAGATGGGCCTCGAGCTCCGCACCTCGCATGGGTGATTGCGTCCGCCCGAAATTTTCCCGATCCGGAAACGATGGATGCGCGCCGGCGGCGACATTGTGATCCTTGGCCAGTCCAAGCGCCCTGCGCATCGAGGCTTCGTCTCCAGCATGCCCGCCGCAGGCAATGTTGCAACTGGTGACGACAGACATGAGTTCAGCGTCGAAGGCACACCCTTCGCCGAGATCCGCATTCAGATCCATCCGCCTGGTCATCACATCACTCCTGCTGCGCGCAGGATCGATCTTAGTCCAAGTCCGAGCGTAATCAAAACAATCACCGCGCCCGGAGCATTGGCGAAAACCGAGTTGATGTGCGCCCCCAGCAGGTCCTTCCGGTTCATGATGTAAAGCAGGAAGGCGGCAACAATCGGCAGGAGCAGGCCATTGGCATATTGCGCGATCAGGATCAGTGAAATGGGCTGAATGCCGGTCAGGCTGATCGCAGCTCCGACAACGACCACGAGCAAAGCCGTGCCGCGGAACAGTCTGGATCTCTGCGCGTCATCTCCGCCGATAATCTCGCTGAGCGCAAAGGCCGTCGCCATCGGTGCCGTAATTGCAGAGGTCAGACCGGCGGCAAACAAGCCAATCCCGATCAGGTAGCGCGCAGCGTCTCCGAAAGCCGGCTCAATCGCGCGCGCCATATCCGCCGCGCTGGTCACGTCCAATCCGCTTTTGAAAAGACTACCCGCAGCCGTGGAAAGAATGAGGATGGAGACCAGTCCGCCCAGGCCAATCGAGAGTGCGGATTCCGTTCGCGCCTCCTTCGTACCCGCCTGGTCCTGCCATTTCCTGCGCGCGGCGGCGGCGTGAAGAAACAGATTATACGGCACAATCGTCGTGCCGATCAGCGCAATGGCTGTGAGCGCGCCACCATCCGGAATGCGCGGAATTAGCCCAGCGAACAGTTGCCCGAAATCCGGTGGAACCAGGACAACGCTCAAGAGGAAGGCGACGCTCATCAACAGCACCAGCCCGATCAATAGCCGCTCCAGAAGTTGATACCGACCGATCAGCACCACCACGGCCGCGAGCAGCGCCAGTCCGGCAACCAGAGGCCCTTGTCCGGGAGAGGCGTCCAGCAAGAGCGCATCTATGCCCAGCGCCCCGCCTGTAAGATTGCCCCCTTCATAGGCGCAGTTCCCGATCAATAGGGCGGAGAACACCAGCGCCCCCACCAGCCATTTGACCGCCGGCGCTGGCGCCGACTGCATCAAGGCCTCGCCGAGGCCAAGTTGCGCCCCTGTGCCGAGTCGTACCGCCATGTCCTGCAGCACGATTGTCGCCAGAGTTGCGAAAACCAGGGCCCAGATCAGCGCATAGCCAAAATTTGCGCCCGCCAGCGTACAGGCCGTCACCGTGCCTGGACCGATAAAGGCGGCGGCAACCAGAATGCCGGGTCCAAACTTTCGATTCATTCGATCGTCCTGCTTATTAAAGTCCGCGCTGCGTGGTCAGATAAGTTGCAAAACTTGCAAGCCAGTGGCTGCCCGAATAATGCTCATCAGAGACCGCGGCAATGCCGACCTCGCGATGCAAGTCTGACGATGCCATCAGACTGGCAATGCGCGGATCCCCCTCTGGCAGCGCGCTGGCTATGCCTTCCAGCGCCCAGGCTCGGGACAGGTTTACGCCGTCCAGGTGAACCAGCTTTCCATCCGATGCGTCGAGAACAATGCCCGGCGCCAGCCAGTCGGCACTTCCATCATTCGGGATCTGAGGCAGGAAAGCCCCGAGCCAGGCTGAGAACTCCACCTCTGACAAAACACGCCGCATGAGATCCGCTTCCATCAGGCAAGGGGACAGAAAGTCTTCACCCGAGGGCTCATACGCCAATGGACAATTGACATCATTCAGATGAAAGGCCCGGATCTTGTCGGTCAGGTCGCGCTCGAAGTCCGCGTCGCCTACCGTGCGCGCATAATCGATCATCAAACCAAAGGCGAAAGCGGTTTGATTATGGGTGCCCAGCCGCACCGGATAGGACAGATTGGGAAGCCAGTCCCGAGTCTTTGCGACGATGGCCGCCTCCAAAGGACGCAACAGGTCTCGCATGGCTGACAGCTCGGCATCATCGCTTTGCTCAAGTTCCGCCACGAGCTGCAAATACCAGGCGATCCCATAAGGCCGCTCAAACGCATTGCGTCCCTCGCCTGAATAATAGGCCAGTTCAGCTGCGAAATTCTCGGCCGTGAAACTTGTCGCGAGTGCGGTTCGGATCTCGTCGGCCAGGACGCTATCCGGATTGGTGGTGAGGATCCGTGTCAGCAACCAGTGCCCATGCACCGATGAGTGCCAATCAAAGCAGCCATAGAAAACCGGCGTCAATTCGCGCGGCGTCCGGGCGTCCTGATCCGATTGCAAGACATGGCTGATCTTGTTCGGATATTGGCGATGCACGCAATCCAGGGCGAGAACGGCAAATCGATCCTCAAGTGTTTGCGGGTCAGGTCGCTCCGACACCTGATCGACAGGCTCCGCAACAGGTTCACTGGGCGCTGAGCAAGCCGCGAGCATGAGACCGAAGCCACTCAAGATCATTCGCTTCATTCAAACCCCTCCAGATTCAGGTTACCGCCCGAACCATAGTTGATCGCGGCGACCTGTCGATGGGGTTTTGGGCGCAGTCACGCCTTGGCCGAGACCGGGTATCCGAGCCAGGGTTTTACCGTTTTCAT
>JBCCZH010000158.1:0-6664 GCA_039188075.1 Pseudomonadota bacterium | reverse complement strand
GGCTACCAGCTGTCACCGGATCAGGAACGCGCCATTATCGACGAGCTGCACACGCAGCTCGGCCTCGACCGCCCCAGCGATACGGTTGTCTCAGTCTCTGCGGCCATACGCAGCGCCCAGCGAAAGATTGGCGGACGCCTGCCGGCCTGTGGGTATGATGCCCGGTTCAATTGCCGCCGACTCGGGTCTCATCCTGACCTCCCTCTCTCTGCCTTTGGCAGGTATCTGGAAGAAGAACTGGTCGACCATGTCGCCGCTTTGACCGGCTATGAGATTGATTCCGACCAGTATTATGCACTGCGCGGCAACCGGTTCAGAGCAAACTGGGACTACCGTTTCAATAAAAGCCGGGAAAGCGGCATGGGCACCGATATGGCGGACATCCTGTTGCGTCGGATCAAGGTCCCGAAGCCGCTACCGCGCGAGGCGGACCTGGACCTTCCAGGTGCCATGCAAACCGCCCCACGGGCCGCTACGACGCCGTTTGGCCGCGTACCCTTTATCGAAAAAGCGCCGACGCGGATCATGGTCGCGTCAGGCATCCATGATTTCGTGACGCCCTATTATGCCATGGAACTCGCTTTGCTGCGGGCGGGGCTGGAGCCCTCGCAATTCGAGATGCATCTCTATGAAGGCGGCCACATGATGTATCTGGAAAAAGAAACCGGACATCAGCTGGCGGCTGATATCCGGTCCTTTATTCGCAGCGCCGAGACGCCGTCCTAGCCAGCCTGCACGCTGGCAATCCACTCATCGACCCGGCGTTCGAGAATGGCCAGAGGCAGTGCGCCACCGCCAAGAATGGTGTCATGGAAGGCGCGAATGTCGAACGCCTCGCCCAGCTCGGCTTCCGACTTTTGCCGCAGCTCCTGGATTTTCAGCATGCCGACTTTGTAGCTGGTCGCCTGACCTGGCAGCACCAGATAGCGGCGCACTTCGGATCGCGCCTGGGCCTCGGTAATGGCGGAGTTGGCCATGAAATATTCGACCGCCTGTTCTTCGCTCCAGCCCTTGGCATGCAGGCCGGTATCGACGACGAGACGGATGGCCCGCCAGATTTCAGACCCGGCGCGGCCAAAGCGTGACAGCGGGTCCTGATACGTGCCTGGCATTTCGATGGCGAGCCATTCCGAATACAGCCCCCAGCCTTCACTATAAGCGGTGATCCCGGCCTGGGTGCGGAAGGTTGGAACGGCCTCCAGCTCCAGCTGGATCGCGATCTGCATATGGTGGCCCGGCAGGCCCTCATGATAGGCGATCACTTCCAGCTCGCGCTTTGGCATCGCCGTCATGTCGGACAGATGGGCATAATAGACCCCTGGCCGCGATCCGTCTGGCGTTGACGGAAAATAGTGTTGCGCGGCGCCGTCCTGTTCCCGGAACGGCTCAACCCGCTTCACCACCATGTCGGCCTTGGGCAGAATACCGAAATAGTCCGGCAGCACCGCCTTGATGCCATCAATCGCAGCCGTGGCATCATCAATATAGCCCTGGCGACCTTCATCCGTGTTGGGATAATAGAGCCGCTCATCATCCTTGGTGTCGCGCAAGAAGGCGAAGAATTCCTGCAAGCTGCCTTCAAATCCGAAATCGGCCTGGATGGCTTCCATCTCGGCCCGCAAGCGCGCGACTTCCGATAATCCGATCTCGTGGATCTCGTCAGCTGTCAGCGCGGTTGTGGTCTGGTTGGCCAGGCGTTCATTGTAATAGGCGATGCCATTCGGCAGCGCGCTGACGCCAGCGGCTTCCGGCGACGCATTGACCTTGTCTTCTTCCTGCCAGGCGATCAGACGCTCATAGGCAGGTTGCCACTGTTCAACCAGCGCGGTGCGAATATCGGCGGTCAGCTGGTCGGCCTTGGCCTGATCAATGGCCTCCTGCTCCAGCAGATTGGCAATCTTGGCTTGCGCGTCGGCCCAGATGTCGCTGTCGACCCCACTTTCGTCAAACGGGGCGCCGGTGATGATTTTCTGCGCTTCCGCTGTGACCAGATCAAACGCAAAATAAGGGGGTCGCACACCACGATCAGCGATCGTCTGGGACTGGTCGAGGAGCTGATCCATGGCGCGTACGCTGCCTTCGATGCGCAGCAGGTAATTGTCCATATCCTCGCCATCAACAACCTTGTGGAACGCGATCAGGAGTTGCGGGAAAAAGGTGTGAATGGCCTGCATCTGGTCAAACACATAGGCATTGTAGCGAAACTCATCGGCCGCCTCTGCCCGCTCCGCCTGATAGATCCAGAGGTCATAGGATGTCTTGGCATCCGGGGTCAGCTTGTCATAGTCGAAACTCGTCTGCAGCTCGGCGACATTGGCGCGCGACCGGGCCAGCTGTGCATCGAGCGCGGCTTCCGAGAAATCATCAATCTCGCCCTGGCGCTCATCCCGGCCGAGAAAGGTCAGTTGAATCGGACTTTCCAGAACTTCCAATTCATACTTCTCTTCAAACCAGGCATTCAGCCGTTCGGTTTCCGCCGCAATCTCTTCTACGGTCGGTGCGGTTGCTGTTTCGACGGTTTCGGTCTCAGCTTCTGTGGATGACGCACTCGGCGCGCGCACCACATCACAGGATGACAGTGCGAATACGGTTGCGAGGGCGGTGAATAATGTCAGATTCTTACGCATAATCATGGGTCTCCCAAAACACCAATTTATCGTTAAACGGCAAAAAGCAGGTTTTGCGAGGCGCAGCAAGAGCGAACGCTGCGAGAATGCAGCTGTGGTCTCACAGCCTGTTAACTTGGCAAAGTCTATCTGAAGGGGCCTAAGCGCTGGGACCCTCCAAGGAATGACCATGATCCGACCTCTGATTGCCTCCGCCTGTGCCCTGTTATTGTCCGGCTGTATCGTGACCAGCACTGCCGGTCTGTTGGTCAGCGGCGCAACGCTGGCTGGCAAGACGGTCTATTACACTGGCAAAGGCGTGTATCAGGTTGGCAAATTGACCGTTCGCGCAGCGGATGGTGTCCTGGATGGGACGGAGCGGATGTTGCGGCTGACCATTCTGACGGCCGATGCCACCGGCTCGGTCGTGCGCACCACACGGATCATTCATTCGACCGCTCTTGAGGCAGAGCTGGCCGCGCTTGAACGCACAGAAGGCGTGATCGAAGTTATTGTCGAACCGGCGGATTAAGGTCTTTTATCTTCTCCGCTACGGGATTATATTGGTCCCGTTCTTATGAACTATGGTGATAAACGCGCGTGTAATAAGCGGTTCGGACCCGGGGGCGGTACCCGGCGCCTCCACCAAAGACCCTCTTCAGCGGGTCATTTGGGGGCGAAATAGGATCGACGGACGTGTAAAGACGATGCTTTCACCCGCATGAGCTGCGTTAGAAGCTCACTCAACAATAGTTGCTAATGACAACTTTGCTGAAGGTGAACTGCTCGCTGCTTAACGCAGTGCGCATAAACCGCTTTAACTCCTAGGGCATCAGCGCCTTAGGCGGGGCCCGGAGGCGCCTGGCAACAGAAGCCTCCACTAAATCTGGGTGGCATCGCGCATTGTGCTGTAATTGCTGCAGGATGAGCTGAGACATAGGGACAGACTTCTCGTCTGGGGAAGTTCATAATTTCGGCTCGCCTAAAGCATGAACGCCGTTGCAGGAGATGATTCGGGGGTCTATTGAAAACCTCCAAATGGGGAATGGGTATGACCGACTATATTGGATATGAAGCCTTGACGCAGGCCGCTATGCGCGGCGTCGTGCGCGAAGCCTTGCGGCAGGCTGAAAAAGGGTCAGCCCCTCCCGGGGACCACCATTTCTATGTCACCTTCCGGACCAAGGCGCCCGGGGTGAAAATCCCGGATCATCTGATCGAACAATTCCCGGAAGAAATGACGATTGTCATCCAGCACCAATATTGGGACCTGGAAGTGCATGACGGCCATTTCGAAATCGTACTCAAGTTCAATCGCGTACCGCAGCACCTGTCGATTCCCTATGTCGCTATGACCCGGTTCGTCGATCCGGCCGTGAATTTTGGCGTCAGCTTTGAAAAAGCGGGCGCGGAAGGTGATTCATCGGTTGTCGCCCCGGCGCTCGAACAAGCCAACGGTGAAGAAACTGATGCGGACGCGCCGAAAGAGGGTGAAGGCGACACGGTCATCAGCCTTGATGCGTTCCGCCGCAAATAGAGATGGCAGACACGCCCCCTGACGAAAAACCGTGCGTCTCAGATGCCGACATGCTGGCGCGGTTTCAGAACAGCAAGAAACGCCCCCCATGCTCCGAAACACTCGGCATGCGTCTGGCCGAAGTCGAACAGGAGGCGCAGCGCATTCGGATGGACTTTGACGTGCCCGGCATGTTTGCCAACCCGACCGGCGCGGTCCAGGGCGGCTTTATCGCCGCAATGATGGATGAAGCGATGAGCACTTGCTGCATCATCGCCTCTAACGTCACCATGACGGCGCCGACCCTGGAGATGAAAACCTCTTATCTCCGCCGTCTGATGCCTGGAAAAGCGTCAGTCGAAGCGCGGATCCTGAAATGGGGACGATCCGCCGCCTTTATGGAAGCCGAGTGTTTCGACGATGCCGGGCGCCTGGTCGCCAAGGCGACGGCCACCGCGATCCCGATGCCGTTCAAGCGCCTCAGCTAGGCGTGTTCGCCACCGGCAGGTTTCACATCATCGCAGCAAAGACGGGGATAGCGATCAGGATATTGCCCAGGATCGCCACGCCCCAGGCCGCGGACCGCAAATAGGGCACACCAGGCAGGTAGAAGAGCGCAAAAGCCACGCGTCCGCCCAGGTACAATCCGGCCCCCCAAACGGTCAGCGTGGATGACAGCTCCAGAAGCGCAACCAGCATGGCCAACGGAATGAAGAGCAACATGCCTTCAATATGATTGGCAATGGTTCGCCCGGTGCGCTCCTGGAAAGCGGACTTGTCCCGCGCCGCATCTCGGCTGCCCAGGCCCCAGGCCAGACCTTGATTGAGCGGCACCAAAGTGCCCTGCACCATTAAAAGAGTGAATAGAATCAACGTGGTCCAAACCACTGCGGCAAGTTCGAAGGCCATATGGAGCTCCCTGTATTTTATAGTAACTACAGTTTTTATAGTTACTAGATTTTGTCAAGCAAATTCGCTAAAGCAGATCCATGGCCAAGAAGAATCTGCCGCTCTGCCCGGTCTCTCGCACCGCTTTCATCATTGGTTCGCGCTGGACCAGCGAGATTATTCGCGAATTGGTGGATCATGGCGCCCGGCGATTCTCTGACTTGCAGGACGCGCTCAGCGGAATTGCGCCGAACACGCTGTCAAATCGACTTAAAATGCTCGAAGATCATGGTGTCATTGAGCGTCGTATCTATGACACACATCCCCCCCGTTCAGAGTACCAATTGACCGAAAAAGGCAGCCAAATGCGGCCCATAATCGACGCCATGCGCACCTGGGGACGGCACAGTTCCTAGCTCGCCCAAATAAGCTGAAATCGCAGCGAACACAGCAGGGTCAGAGCAAAATGTACCCCAAAAGCCACCACTATTGAAAACAGTTGGCACGAAAACTGCCTGATCTTGTTGGATTTTTGGCGATATGCTACGTTGCGGAAGCGAAACATCATACGCACGTAGAAGACGAGGATTGTGATGCTGAAAGCCTGTCGTGGGGTAGTGCTGGCGACTGGAATGTTAAGTCTCCCTCTGTTTGCACAGGCAGACTGCCCACCCTCAGATTCGATTGACCGCTATGCGCAAACCGCCGGGGATGCCCTGACGGCGTTGCACGAGCTCGTTCCGGAATCCCAGCAACAAGCGCTCGAGGACCGCTATTCAGCGATGATAGTCTTGAAGTGGCAGTGGCAAGGCCGGGACGCGATCCGCGCGGATGAAAGGGCCGTGACTCAATTGCTTGGCTGTTACCAGGATGCCAGTTGCGGCATCCGCGCGAATGACCAGATCACCACTCAGATCGTGGCCAAACTGGAAGAAAGCAATGTTGATCCGCTTTTGCTGGAGAGTCTGTTGCCACAACAACCGACCCCGCGAACGCTGGCCTGGGCCGAGCGGATTCTGGGTTGTAATGCCCCGGCCCAGACTCCTGCTGCCCCGCTTTTGCAGGACGCACCAATTGAAACCGCAAACACGCAGAGCTCACAAGCTGAATCGGTCATTTCTGCTGCAATCGATCCACAACCCCAAACCACGGCTCAACGACCTGTACAACAAGGCATTGTCGCGCAGAATCAGCCGACGAATACGGCCTCTATCGAACCGGTGATCACGACGCCGTCATCAATCATCCAGGCGGAAGATACGCTGGAACCACAGTTTGAAACTGCATCCAGAGCGGTCGCGCAATCAAGCTCGGCGAATGTCAACGAATTGATGTTGACGGCAACCAGCCTGGTCTCGTCAGGCAAACCGCAAGAAGCGATTGAACCTCTGGAAGCGGCCTGCTTCATCGAAGCGCAGGGAATGACCAAGTCGAGTGCATGCGAAACCCTGTTTTCGGTTTACACGAACTCGCTGGTGGCATCGGAGTATTCTGAAAGCTCGCAATCCTATCTCGATCTGTCACAGCGACTGTGTGATATCGGGTATAGCCGCGGCTGCGATAATCTCAGTCGCTATCATGCTGCTCAAAGCTCAGCCGAAGCCCATCGCGCAGCTGTTGCGTACGCCGAGAAGTCTTGCGATTTGGCCAATGC
>JBCCZH010000157.1:0-6683 GCA_039188075.1 Pseudomonadota bacterium | reverse complement strand
CTCGGTCTTGAGGCCGTGACCCGGATCGATGCCCTGGGCGGAATCATTGACGTCTCGCAGATGTCGAAGGCGGCAACATTGCAGGCGATCGCCGCGACGACCACGCCGGTGATTGCCACGCACTCGAATGTCAAAACCCTGTCAGATGTGACGCGAAATCTGTCGGATGAAGAAATTGATCGCATTGGCGCGACCGGCGGTGTCATCCATATTGCGGCATTCAGTGCCTACCTGGTCGACCTGTCAGATCCGGTCCTGGCGGCCAAGATTCGGGCGGTTCGTCGCGGCGCCGGACTGCCGGAAACCTATTCCTATCCGTATGAGCTTTATTGGGAGCTTGAGGATGAGTCAGAGAAGCTCGACTTCCTGACCAAGATGCGCGCTTTGGTTGGGCAGCAGGATGTTAGCCGCTTGGTCGACCATATCGATTATGTCGTCGAGCGCATCGGCATTGACCATGTCGGCATCGGAACGGACTTCAATCATGGCGGTGGGATCGTCGGATTTTTCGAAGCTGACTCCGCTGCCAATGTGACCGCGGAATTACTGGCGCGCGGATATTCCGCTTTGGAGATTAACAAGATCTGGGGGGAAAACTTCCTGCGCGTTCTGGATCAGGCTAACATGCGCGCGCCGTCTTAAGACGCAACAAAATTTAAAACGGCGTCGATGAAGACCTCGCTCGCCGGTTCGCGATCCAGCAAGCTGTGATTGACGCTTTCGAGCGATATGAATTTGGCACCCGAGATGCCAGAAACCAGTTCGCGGGTCGTATCCATATCGACCATTTCATCGCCGCGCGAATGCATGACGAGCGTCGGGGCCTGGATCCGGGGCAACTGATCTCGCACATCGATTTCACCAAAGGCCTGCATAAAGCGCGACACGTTTTCGGCCGATGTCGTCTTGCGCTGAAAGTCACTGAACCAGGAGACTTCCTGATCAGAAGCGCCTGGAATGAAGTGCGTCGAAATCAGATTTCGGAAGCTTGGATTGTCATTTCCCCATTGCGTGGTGAGCAAGGCGCGCACGGCTTCCCGTTCCTGGCGCAAGGCGTCGCTTCCCGTGATCAGCCAACCGGATGCGAATCCGCCATGCAGGACCAGATGCGAGACGCGCTGGGGGTGCCGGGCGGCAAAAGCAATCGCCACGGCGGCGCCTTGCGACATTCCGATCAAGGGAAATCGATCGAGCCCGGCCGCATCAACCACGGCTTCCAGATCAGTGACCATGGTCTCGAAACTCAGATTCTCTGTGTCCCAGTCCGATAGACCATTGCCGCGACCATCATAGCGAAGCAGCGTATGCTGCTCGCTCAATCGGCGGATCTGCCGTGCATCAAGCGGAGAGGTCCAGTCGAATTCCAGATGCGTCAACCAGTTGGCGGCTTTGACGAGGGGTGGGCCATTGCCCGATTTCGCATAGGCCAGTGCGGTACCGTCCTCTGCCCGACAGAATTGAATATCCTGATCGCTGACCGAAGAAACGATTGCAGATGGCGCAAAACTTTTGGCGGGTGGTTTGGCGTTCAACAAGTGTTCGCGCTCGGCGACCAGCCAGGCCTGATAGATTTCACAATCCGGCAAGTCCAGGCCCGCCAGCGGCTGGTCATCCGGGTCGCCGGGATGAGTGGTCAGGCTGTCTTTCTCAAACCGGATCCGTTCTCGATCCGCGCTCAGGCGCTCGCTGTTCGGATCATTGACCAGCGGCCGCAATTTGGTCAGCGACCAGCGCAAGGCGGCGCGTGGATCATCGGTCCGATCCCAGAAAATTTCGCACAGCCGCTCGCGGCGATGCGGCCGCGGATTGAGCGCCAGATAGGCCAGTAAGGCGCGGGTCTTTTTCGACGCCGGCAAGTCTTGCCGGACGCCGTCGCGGTACAGCGCAAACTCTCCGAATATCGACACGGCCAGCGTCATCTAGGCAATCCCCGATTTTGTCCGTCGCACATTTCAACGCAGCGCAGGCGCAATTCCAACGCTGGTACCAACGGCTGTTCCAACCATGGCTGGTCATACAGCCGCTTCTCTTCAACGAAAAGGAGCTTCAAGTGTTACATCCCATAAACCTGATGATTGGCGGCTTGTTTGTCGCTTTCATCGCGCTGGATTCCCTGTTTCCAGCCCGCAAATTCCCGCAACCGCATTTCTGGAAAGTCAAAGGCGTTGTGTCGGCGATTGCCTATATCGCGCTCGCAACTTACTCGCCCTATTTGTGGGCGAGCTGGCTGACCGGCCCCTTATTGCTGGATGTCAGCCATTTGCCGATCTGGGCGCAATGCCTGCTCGGCTATGCCGCCATTCAGTTTGTCGCCTATTGGTGGCATCGCGCCATGCACAAGTCCGATACGCTGTGGCGCATCTTCCACCAGATGCATCACTCCGTCGAACGGATGGATGCCTGGGGCAGTCTTTATCATCATCCGCTGGATGTTGTCGGCTTCACCTTCATGGGCAGTTTCGCGCTGACCATGCTGATTGGAATCACGGCAGACGCCGCCGCAATAGTCGGTGTGTTCGGGGCGGGCGTGGTGTTCTTCACGCATTGCAACATCAAGACGCCGCGCTGGATTGGCTGGCTGATCGAGCGGCCTGAAGGTCATGGCGTGCATCATGAACGCGGACGCCATGCCAGCAATTATGCCGAACTGGTCATCTGGGATCAGCTGTTCGGCACATGGCGCAACCCCAAAACCTGGACGGGCGAAGCCGGCTTCTATGACGGCGCCTCCAACAAGATCTGGTCGCTGCTGATCGGCCGCAAGATCGCCTGACTCAGAACAAGGAGATTCAATATGACGGATATCAACCTCCCGTCTCAGCCGCGTTTCATTTTGACCGATGGGGGTCTGGAAACCTATCTCATCTTTGATGAGGGCCTGGACCTGCCAGACTTCGCGGCCTTCACACTGCTCAAGTCGAAAGCCGGTGTGAAAGCGCTGACGGATTATTATCTGCGCTATCTCACCCTCGCGGCCGCGCACGACATGGGCTTCCTGTTCGAGACGCCGACCTGGCGAGCCAGCTCGGATTGGGGCGCGCGTCTCGGATACTCAGATCAGGCTCTGGCGGAAGCGAATGCGTCTGCCATTGCCTTGATGATTGAGCTGAAACAGGAATTCGCGCGGCAAAGGATGCCAGTCCTGATTTCAGGTTGCGTTGGACCTCGCGGCGATGGCTATGATCCCGGACAGATCATGTCGTGCGATATGGCTGAAGCCTATCATGTGCCGCAAGTGACCAGCTTGCGCGCAGCCGGTGCGGACCTGGTTTCAGGGATCACAATGACCAATACGCCTGAAGCGATTGGTCTGGTTCGGGCGGCCCAAAGGGCGGACAGCCCGGTGGTTATTTCCTTCACGGTGGAAACCGATGGCAGGCTGCCCACCGGTCAGAATCTCGGCGATGCCATTCGTGAGACCGATGGCGCCACGGGGTCCGCTCCAGCCTGGTATATGATCAATTGTGCCCACCCGACGCACTTCCGGGCGCAACTGAACACCGAACATGACTGGATGCATCGGATTGGCGGCGTTCGCGCCAATTCTTCCTGTAAGAGTCATGCCGAACTGGATGAAGCAACAGAGCTGGATCGCGGCGACAAGGCAGATCTTGCTGAGCGCTATCGAGAACTGTGCGAGGCGTTTCCAGGCTTGCGGGTGCTGGGCGGCTGTTGCGGGACTGACCATCACCATATCGGTGAAATTGCGACAGCTTGTTCCTGTGCCTTGAGCTAGGTCACCCGATAACCGCGCGCAGAGTATTCGGTTTAAGCACCGAGGTATTTTGCGCGCGGTCGTATCATTTTCCCGCTGCGGGATTGTTCCGCCGCATGGGCGATCCAGCCGACCATGCGACCTGCAGCGAAAATCAGAAATGGCGCATCATCAGGAAGACCAAGCTTCAGACAGAGCGCGCCGAGGGCCATATCGATATTAGCAGGCTGCCCACTGAAACGTTCCGCCGCTTTGACCATACGTTTGAGGTCTGGATCCAGGTTCATCCATCTCAGCAGCGCCTTGGCCCGCGGATCGCCTTTCGGATAGAGCGCATGCCCGACCGCAGGAATCTCGCCAACCCGGTTTTCGCTTTGCGCCCGAATGATCGGCGAGCCTGCGTGAACATGATGGCGGAGAAATGTCAGAGCCTTGGCCGACGCTTCGCCATGGCGTGGGCCGGTCAGCGTTGCAAATCCGGACAAGGCGCAGGCCGCGAGTGATGCGCCCGTGGAGGCGGTCACCCGCGCGGCAAACGAAGACGGATTGAGTTCATGGTCCGCGACCAGCACCAGGGTTCGCCGTAACAGGTCCGCGCCATTCGGATCCAGTTTCCAGAACCTGGCCAGTCTTTGATGGAACAGTCCGCGTCCGGCCCTTCCCGAAATCGCATCGGCAAATCCGATGAGAAGTGACGCGCCGTATGCCGCGAAATCGTTGATTGCGGCAACCGGTACTTCATTCTCTGCCGCGCGTCGGGCGAGGTAATTGAACGCCCTCGCTTTGCCGGACTCCCCTGGATCGCGCACGGCGTCCGCTTTGACGGGTATCAGGGGATCGCATTGCCAGAGCAAGGCGGCAATGTCCTCCATCACGGCATGATTGGCGAGCTTCACGGCGTCGGTGCCGCGATAGATCAACCGTCCATTTCTTACCGTCGTGATCCTGGTTTCCATGACCGGATCGCCCCAGGCAATCGCGGCCGAGGCGATATCCGACCGCGATCGCCCCCGTCGACGTCGCTTTACCAGCGCGTCAATATCCGCTTCGGAATAAAGGCTGGCGCGGGGATCGTCCGGATGTGTTTGTGCCGAAATCTGCCCGCGGCTGACATAGGCGTACAGCGTCTGTGCCTTGACGCCGAGCTTGTGCAGAGCGGCCTCTCGTTCCAACCAGGTCATATGTTGATTATGTTGATCAAGATTGACGCTGTCCAGACCTTTCCCGACATTGGCCGCAAACAGACAGGAGCAAATCATGGATTCAGGATTGGAAAATGTCATCGCGGCCGAGACCGCCCTCTCAGATGTCAAAGGCGATATTGGTGAGCTGATCATCAAGGGCTGGTATGTCGAGAAACTGGCCGCTTCGATGGCCTATGAAGATGTTGCGCATCTCTTATGGCAATCGGCGTTCGAGGATCTGCCCAGGGTCGAGACGCTCGGGGCAAGACTCGGTGAGGCGCGGGTGCACGCATTTGACTCCGTGACGGACGCACCGGCCCGCGTGGATATCATTCAATCCCTACGACTGGGCTGGGCGCGCGAGCGCGATGATGAAACGCTCGAGACCGCGCTGGCGCTCGCCTCTGGCGGGCTGGTCTATACCGCCGCGGCCATTCGCCAGGCAGACGGCAAGGCGCTGATCGCGCCGGATCCGCGCCTGTCTTCCTCTGCCGACTTTCTCAGGATGATCACCGGCGAAACGCCGCAATCGCAGACCGCCCGGGCGCTCGATTCCTATCTCGTGACGATTTGTGATCATGGCCTGAATGCCTCGACCTTTGCCGCGCGGGTCGTCTCTTCCACGCGGGCGGGTCTGACTTCTGCCGTGCTGGGGGGTTTGTCGGCTCTGAAAGGCCCGCTGCATGGCGGCGCCCCGGGCCCGGTGCTGGATATGTTCGATGCGATTGGCGAGGAGTCGAATGCCGAGGCCTGGATTGATGATGCCCTGGCCAGAGGCGAGCGTTTGATGGGCTTTGGTCACCGCGTCTATCGCGCGCGCGATCCGCGGGCTGATGCCTTGAAAGCCGCGGCCCGTCGATTGCCAGGCACCGCCGGCCGAATCGCGTTTGCGGAACATATTGAGCGCGAAGTGCTGGGCAAGCTGCGCCGCAAATATCCTGACCGCGCCCTCGAAACCAATGTCGAATTCTATACCGCAATCCTGCTCGAGGCGCTGGATATTCCCCGCTCGGCTTTTACGGCCGTTTTCGCGTGCGGCCGGGTTCTGGGCTGGATCGCACATGCGCGGGAACAAATTTCGGAAGGCCGGATTGTCCGCCCGAAATCCATCTATCGCGGCCCGATGCCGGATCTGATCGAGGCGTGATCTCCACGACTTCTCCATGAAATCTCCAGACCCTCTTCAAGCTTGGTCTGGAGGTCTGAGGTATCAAAAATCCATCGGCGGACGAGATGTTTGCCGGAAATTGATACTTACAAGGAGATTAGAAATGTTGACCTCAACCCCCCACGCCGCCGCAAAACCGGCCTTGCTTCCTGTCATTGCAGACCTGGACGTTCGGCCGCCAAATGCGATCGAAATCATCGCTCCGATCGCGCCAGGCGTTTGCGAGACCCCACGGATCGGACTTCTGGAAGCCCGGCGCCGGCGGAACACTCGCCGCGGGAACCGCTGATAAATGCGGCAAGAGACAAACTAGTGCGCTGGTCCTGAAAGACCGGCGCATTTTTTATGGCCCTGTATCCGGGCCCAAATCGTTATCAAACCTGGAAAAGTTGGAGCGGGTACACGGAATCGAACCGAGCTCAACAGCTTGGAAGGCTGCCGCATTACCACTATGCTATACCCGCTCAGGGTCGCGGCACCCATAGCATGGAATGTACAAGTGGTGGAGGGGACTGGATTCGAACCAGTGTACGCAAAGCGGGCAGATTTACAGTCTGCTGGATTTAACCACTCTCCCACCCCTCCAGGGTGACTTGCACAACGCCATTTGACGCCG
>JBCCZH010000156.1:0-6687 GCA_039188075.1 Pseudomonadota bacterium | reverse complement strand
GGCGTCGAAGTCGTCGAATTGTCACCGCGTCTGGCGGAAGAGATCGGCTATTCCGACTCATTTGCCAGCGGGGTGCTGGTGACCCGCATGTCGCGCCGCGCCTATCGCATGCGTATCGTGCAGCCGCGCGATATCATCACCGCGATTGATGGACAGAGCATTGAAACGATCGAAGATCTCAACCGCGCCCTGGATCGTGAACCGGGTCGCTGGGACATCGAGATTGAACGCAATGGCCGCCGGATTAGCGGCTCGGTGACAATCTAGACACCAAAAGACGGCATGTCTGTTTAGGACTCGCTCGGCATCGCGGGCCCATGCTCCGCCATGGCGGCATCATCCAGCGCGTTGGCGCGCGCGTGCGCCGGACGGGCATAGACGCGGTCCCGATAGGCTTCCAATTCCGGGCTGCCTGGAATGGTGCCGAATTGCAGGCCCCAGCCGACTTGCGACCCGAGATAGACATCTGCCGCCGTGAAGGCCTCTCCGCAGATGAACGGCGTTTCGGAAACCGCCTGGATCAGTGTCTGCAGCGTGGTCTCAAAATCGCCATAGCCGGCCATTTGTTGATGGCCTGCGGTCGACACCTTGAGCATCTTATTGGTGGTCGCGCTTTCGACTGGTCCGGCGCCGAAGAATAGCCAGCGATAATAATCTCCTCGCTGATCGATCGGCGGCGCCAGCCCAGCGTCTGGAAACGCATCCGCGAGATAGGCGCAGATCGCCGCGCATTCGGTCACAATCGTACTGCCATGTTTGATGGCGGGAACCTTGCCCATCGGGTTCAGGGCCAGATAGGCGTCGCCTTTCATCGTGTCGCCATAGGAGAGATAGATTGTGTCATAGGTCGCGCCGACTTCCTCGAGCATCCAGCGCGCGATCCGCCCACGCGACATTGGGTTGGTGTAAAGCGTCAGTGTTGCCATCAGTCCCTCCAATATGTTCTGTTTATGTTCTTGTCATGCCTGACCAATCATGACAAGTGAAATCTTATCAAATGCGGGCGACATGTTTATGGCAGATGGAATGAGTGATTTGTTTGCAGCATCAGGCCTATCCGATGACGCGCCGCGGCCTTTGGCGGACAAGTTGCGGCCGCAGAAATTGCAGGACGTGGTCGGCCAGGATCATTTGCTGGGAGACGAAGGTGCGCTTGGGCGGATGCTGGCGACGGGCCAATTGTCCTCGATCATTCTCTGGGGCCCGCCGGGCGTCGGCAAGACCACGATTGCGCGCCTCTTGGCTGAGGAAACCGACCTTCATTTCGAAGCCTTCTCTGCAATTTTCTCCGGTGTCAAAGACTTGCGGGCGGTTTTTGAAGCGGCCCAGAAAAGGCGGGATATGGGGCGCGGGACCTTGCTCTTCGTCGACGAAATCCATCGCTTCAACCGGGCGCAGCAGGACGGCTTTCTGCCTTATGTTGAAGCGGGGACGGTCACCCTGGTTGGTGCGACGACGGAGAATCCAAGCTTCGAGCTGAATGGCGCCTTGCTCTCGCGCTGCGCCGTTCTGGTCTTGCAGAGACTGGACGAAACCGCGTCGAAAACCTTGCTGATGCGCGCTGAGACCGAGATTGGTCGGCCTTTACCGCTGGAGGCCCGCGCCCGCGACGCCCTGATCGATATGGCCGATGGCGATGGCCGCTATTTGCTCAATTTGGCCGAGCAGGCTTTCACGCTCGGCAAGCCAGGTGATGAGCTGTCTCTCGAGCAGCTATCGACGGCCCTGCAAAAACGCGCGCCTGCTTATGACAAGAATCGGGACGAGCATTACAATCTGATATCGGCCTTGCATAAGTCTGTGCGCGGGTCCGACCCGGATGCGGCGCTCTACTGGTTCGCGCGAATGCTGGAAGGCGGTGAAGACCCGCTCTTTATCGCGCGCCGTCTCGTGGTTATGGCAAGCGAGGATATCGGCCTGGCGGACCCGACTGCGATGATGGTGGCCGGCGAGGCGGCGCGGGCCTTTGAGCGGCTCGGCGAACCGGAAGGCTTGATACCCATGGCGCATGCGGTTGTGCATCTTGCCACCGCGCCGAAATCGAACGCGTCTTATGTCGGTCTGAAGCGCGCACGCGCCGCGGCACGGGAAACCGGCTCTTTGATGCCGCCCAAGCATATACTGAATGCGCCAACCAGGATGATGAAAGAGCAGGGCTATGGCGATGGCTATGCCTATGATCACGATCAGGAGGGCAGCTTTTCGGGGCAGGATTATTTCCCCGATGAGATGAAACGGGTAGAATTCTACCAACCAAAAGGGCACGGTCGAGAAGGCCCGATCGCAGAACGCCTGGCAAAATGGCGCGCGATCCGCAACCAGAAGGGGGAGGACACATGACACACTCGGTTTGGCACATGATCAAGGGTGCGATTTTCGCCAGCGCGCTGATCGGCGCCGCAGCCTGTAGCAATAGCGACGCGCAGGATGAGCCCGAAGTGGCGGATCCCCCGGCCGCGTCTGAAGCCGAGACTCCGGTCGTCTATGACACGATCCCGCCGCACATCACCAAATGGATGCAACAGCCCGCTATCCTCGTCTTTTCCAAGACCAATGGCTGGCGGCATAATGAAGGGATTGCCGGGGGGGATAAATTCTTCGTCGAGCTGTCGCGTGAGAAAGGCTTCGGCATTTTCACCACGGTCAATGCCGCGGTGTTCAACGAGACCGACCTGGCGCGGTTTGACGTCATCGTCTTCAACAATGCGACCGGCGATACACTCAGCCCTGATCAGGAAGCGGCTTTCCAGACCTGGCTTGAAGCGGGCGGCGCCTGGATCGGCCTGCATGGGTCAGGCGATAATACGCATGAAGACTGGGCCTGGTACGCGGACTCATTGATTGGCCCGACCTTTACCGGCCACCCTCTGACACCGCATTTCCACGTTGTCCGGGTTGAGACCCTGGACAGTGATCATGTCATCATGGCCGGTGCGCCGGACGTCTGGGAGCATGATGATGAATGGTATTTCTTCGACTCGCACCCGAAGGATTATGGCTTGCGCCCTCTGGTTGGAATCCATGAGACCGATTTCAAGCCGATTGGCGCGGATGTTCAGAACCTCGCAACCTGGGCCATGGGTGACATGCCGGCGGATCACCCGGTGATCTGGGTCGGTTGCCCGGGTGAGGGACGATCCTTCTACACCGCGCTGGGTCATTCTGACGTGGCCTATGACAATCAGACGTATCGAACGATCCTGACACAGGCTTTTGACTGGGTCCGCAAGACCAGCGACGAGTCTGGTGATGGGTGTCCGACCGCAGGTTGATTGTGACCGAGCGTACGCCTCTTCGTATTTCAAATCGCGATGCGCGACGACTTTGGCTGCACGGTCAGGGCCTTGCCGAGACTCCGACCGGCAAGCTCGACCTGGACGATCTGATCAAGCAATTGGGATTTGTGCAGCTCGATACAATCCAGGTCGTTGCGCGCGCCCATCATCATATCCTGTGGAGCCGCAATCAGAATTATCGCGAGCCGATGCTGAATCGGCATCTCGCCGAGCATCGCAAAGTGTTCGAGCACTTCACGCATGATGCTTCGGTTCTGCCCATGGACTTCTATCCTTATTGGCAGCGCCAGTTTCGCCGGCTGGAGGCCAAGGTGCGCAAATGGGAATGGCATCGCGGCATGCTCGACGCCGATGGCCGTAATTCGATCAAGGACCGGATCCGCGCCGAAGGCCCGCTCTGTACCAAAGCGTTCGACACCAAAATCGAAGGTAAAAAGGAAATGTGGGCACGCCCGCCCCATAAACTGGCGCTCGACTATATGTGGTATGCGGGGGAGCTTTCGACGTCGCATCGCGAGAACTTCACCAAATTCTATGATCTGAGCGAGCGCGTTATTCCCGAGCATCATCTGGCCCATGTACCGTCGGATGAAGCGCAAATCGACTGGCTGTGTCGCAATGCGCTGGACCGGCTGACCTTTGGCAGTGAAGGCGACATTCAACGCTTTTGGGATGCGGTTTCCAATGCCGAAGCCAAATCCTGGGTCGCGGCGCGGGCCAGCGATCTCGTGCCAGTTGAAATCGAGACCGCGGATCGGGGTGTCGTCTCAGCCTGGGCGACCGGCGATATCGAATCCCGCCTCGAGGCTGCACCAGCGCTGACAGCCAGGCTCAGGATTCTCAACCCTTTCGACCCGGCAGCGCGGGACCGGACCCGACTGAACCGGTTGTTCGGGTTTGACTATACAATCGAAATGTTCGTCCCCGCTGCAAAACGGAAATGGGGCTATTACGTCTATCCCATTCTGGAAGGCGATCGCTTTGTTGGGCGAATTGAAGTGAAAGCTGACCGTAAGGCCGGTAAGTTGCGGGTGATCAACCTGTGGCGCGAGCCGAAGGTTAAATGGACCACCGCGCGTGCGAACAAAACGGAGGCAGAACTCGCACGCATGTTGCGCTTTGTCGGATTGCAGGAAGTTGTTTGGGATGTCCCGCAGCTGACAGACTTGCCTTGAGCCACGGCTCCTTTAGGTCAGATGACAGGAAGTAAGGAGTTCGACCATGATCCGATTTGGGCTTGGCGCTGCTATCATTTTGGGCCTCTCGGCTTGTGCACCACAAATGCCGGAAGCCGGCAGCATTGTAACGGCACAACAATCGCCGGAAGTCGCTGCGATCTCTGGCAATTCGGGCATCGACGCCTTCCATGAGTCAATTGCCGTCTTTGACAGCCATCTCGACACGCCCGCTTTGTTCCACACGCCGGACTATTTGTTCACCGCGCGCGGCAGTTTTGAGGAAGACGGCACCCATGTCGATCTGCCACGAATGAATGAAGGCGGACTGGATGGCGGTTTCTGGGTGATCTTCACGCGCCAGGGTCCGCTGGATGAAGCCAGCTTCGCCGCCGCGCGCACGCATGGACTGATGCGCCAGACCGCGATTCGCGAGTTTGCGGCGAAGTATCATGAAGAGGTCGCGCTCGCATTCTCGGCTGATGATGTCCCTGGCATTCTCGCAGATGGCAAGAAAGTCGTGTTTCAGAGCATGGAGAATTCCTATCCGCTCGGCACGGATGTTTCGCTGCTGGAACATTTCTATATTGGCGGACTGCGGATGATTGCACCGGTCCATTTCGCCACCAATCAGTTCGCTGACAGTGCCACTGATATCAATCAACCGTATGATGGGTTGAGCCCACTCGGCGAGGAATTGGTGCGCGAAGCCAATCGCCTGGGCCTTTTGCTTGATGGCAGTCACGCCGCGGATTCAGTGGTTCGGGACATGATGGCCTTGTCGACGACGCCAATCATCTTGTCCCATACCGGCGCCACAGCCATTTATGATCACCCACGCAATATCGGCGATGATCTCTTGCTCGAATTGGCCGAGAATGGCGGCGTCATTCAGATGAATATTTTTGGCGGCTATCTCGAACAATTGGTGCCGTCGCCCGAACGGCAGGCAGCGCTTGATGCGCTCGCAGAGGAATATGGTTCAAATCCGGCCGAAATGGACGACGCGACCCGCGCGGCCTGGTTTGTGGCGCGACAGCAATTGAATGCAAACTATCCGGCGCCGCGCTCAACCTATGAGAAATTCATGGAGCACACTTATCACGTTCTGGACCTGATCGGGCCTGATCATGTCGGCATTAGCGGAGACTGGGATGGCGGCGGCGGCGTCGATGGCATGAGCGATGTGTCCATGCTGCAAAAGATCACGCGTGACCTGCTCGATGCTGGTTACACACGCGAGGACGTCGCCAAGATCTGGGGTGGCAATATGATGCGGCTGGTCAAGGCGGCGGAAGAGGCGCGCGAGTCGCCGCTGATTTCTCCGAACGTTCTGAATTAACGTCATGGAATGGCTGACCATCACGCCGCCTTTGCTGGCGATCATAGTTGCGGTCTGGACCCGCAACGTCTTCTGGGCGCTGGGCATCGCGATCTGGCTGAGCGAGACGATCATTGCCGGGTTTAATCCTTTCATGGGCGCATTGGGCAGCATTGACCGCGCGGTCGGCGTTTTCGACAGCCCCTACAATACGCGCGTGCTTCTGTTCTGCCTGATCATTGGCGCCCTGATCGTTTATATGCAGAAATCCGGCGGGATCAGCGCGATGGTCGAACGGCTGCAATCCTCCGGCTTTGCCTCGACGCCTCGACGCGCCAGCCTGGTGACCGCGATTTGCGGTGTTCTGATTTTTGTCGAGACCAATATCAGCCTGCTGACCACCGGAATTCTCGGGCGACCATTGTTCGACAAGCTGAAGATTTCGCGTGAACGGCTGGCCTTTATCATCGACTCGACGTGTGCGCCTGTCAGCGTGTTGATCCTGTTCAATGGGTGGGGGGCTTATCTGCTCGGCCTGCTGAACGAGAATGGCGTTGATGGCGCCACAGGTGTCTTGATGGCAACGATCGGCCTGAACTTCTATGCCTGGATTGCCATCGCCCTGGTCTTTGCCACCGTCTTCTCGAACCGCACATTCGGCCCGCTGGCGGCGGTTGAGCAAGGCGGATCTGGCGCCAGTATCGCGGCATCAGGTCCGTTCAATGAACCGCCCGCGCCGGCGTCGAAAGCGCTCTATATGGCCATACCGCTGGTGATCATGATTGGCGGGACGATCGGTTTCATGATCTGGACCGGCAATGGCGACATTCGTCAGGGCTCCGGATCGCAGGCGATCCTGTGGTCGGTTATTCTGGCCACCGCGGCGGCTTTCCTC
>JBCCZH010000155.1:0-6784 GCA_039188075.1 Pseudomonadota bacterium | reverse complement strand
TTTGTCCTGACCGAGCCAATGGTGGACCGGATCGTCGCCACGGTTCGCGGCGCGGGCCGTGAATTGTGCGGAGTCCTGTGGAGCCTGCAGCTGGAAACCGGCTATGGCGAACTGACGCCAACACCGGACATGCTGGAAACCGTCATTCGCCGGATTGCGGGTGAACCCCGCACGCCGTCCCTGGACGATATCAAGCGGACCTGTATGGACCTGTATCGGATTTCCAAGACCGATATTGAAAGCGCCAGCAAGGTGCGGACGATATGTCATCCGCGCCAGGTTGCGATGTATCTGTCCCGCGTGATGACGGACAAATCCTTCCCGCAAATCGCAACCGCCTACAAGAAAAAGGACCATACGACGGTCTTGCATGCCTATCGCAAGATCAAGAAGGCCCTGGACAAAGGCGATCGCGATATGAGCGAAGAGATTGAGCGCGTGAAGAATGCGGTGTTTGACCGTCTGGCCGGCCACGACCAGGCCTGATCAACAGCGCAAGTCGGACAAGGACTTGCATTTCACACGGAATTCGTGACTTTAGCGGCCCGCTCCCCAAAAGGAGCGGGCTGATTCGTATGTAAAAAGATAAATTGTGGGCATGGACCGGGCACCCGGCAAAGGGATGATGAAATGAAATTGACGATCGAACGCGGGGCGCTGTTGAATGCGCTTGGACATGTCCAAAATGTCGTGGAACGTCGCAACACCATTCCCATCCTGTCCAATATCCTGATCGAAGCCACTGATGGCGCGGTCCGCTTCACCGCCACGGATCTTGATATTGAAGCGGTCGATCATGCGGACGCCAAGATTGAGGCAGACGGCTCCGTTACAGCCCCGGCCGGCACCCTGTTCGACGTTATCCGCAAACTGCCTGCTGGCGCCGATATCGAGCTTGAGCTGAATTCGGAAAACCGTCAGCTGGCCATTCGCTCCGGTCGTTCGAACTTCTCGCTGCCAACCCTGCCCGCTGGCGATTTCCAGACCATGGTTCCCGATGAAGACGCGACCGAGTTTGACATGGAAGCGGCGGATCTCCGCCGCCTGATCGACAAGACCCGGTTTGCGATTTCAACCGAAGAGACCCGCTATTATCTGAACGGCGTCTATCTCCACACCGCCGACACGGATGCGGGCAAGAAGCTGCGCACTGTGGCCACCGATGGCCACCGCCTCGCTCTGTCAGAAGTCGATGCGCCGAGCGGTGCAGAAACCCTGGAAGGCGTTATTGTCCCGCGCAAAGCGGTCGGCGAAGTTCGCCGCCTGATCGATAGCGAAGATGGCGATGTCTCGGTCTCTGTGTCCGACACCAAAGTGGTGTTCAAATCCGGCCGGGCGCAACTGACCTCGAAACTGATTGATGGCTCCTTTCCGGATTATGCGCGCGTGATTCCGAAAGGAAACACCAAGGCCATGATCATTGACAATAAGCTGTTCGAAGCCGCTGTGGACCGCGTCGCCACTGTCTCCGCGGAACGCTCGCGCTCGGTCAAACTGTCTCTGGCCGAAGGGCGCCTCGCCCTCGCCGTGAACAGCGCCGAGACTGGACAAGGCCATGAAGAGATCGAGTGCGATTATCAGGCCGACGAAATGGATATTGGCTTTAACGCCAAATACCTGCTCGACGTCACCGCACAGATTGAAGCCGAGGATGCGCGTTTCCTGTTCAACGACCCCGCCTCGCCGGCCCTGGTGCTCGACCCGGGCGATGAGAGCGCACAATATGTGCTGATGCCTTTGCGGGTGTAGTGACCGCCCTTACCCGCCTCCGCCTCACTGATTTTCGCAGTCATGCGACTCTAGACCTGCCGCTTGATGCCCGCCCCGTCTGCCTGTTCGGGGCGAATGGCGCGGGCAAGACCAATGTCCTGGAAGCGATCAGCCAGCTTGGCCCCGGACGTGGCCTGCGTGCGGCGGCCTTGCCTGAGATGACCCGGCAAGGCGCCTCCGGCGGCTGGACCATCTCAGCCACCCTGGATGATGACCGCAAACTTGGCGTCGGGCTTGAGTCGAGTGGCAATGGCCATAAGCGCATCATCCGGCTCGACGGGGCGCCCGCCACCGCGACCGACTTGGCGGACCTCATCCGCATTGTCTGGCTGACCCCGGCCATGGACAGTGTGTTTCGCGGCGGCGCGAGCGAACGGCGCCGGTTCTTCGACCGACAGGTCATGGCGCACATACCGAGCCATGGCAGCGTCTCCAATCGCTATGAAAAAGCCATGCGCGAGCGCAATGCCTTGCTCGAACGTGGCCGCGTCGATCCGGCCTGGGCGGATGCGATTGAAGGCCGGATGGCGGAAGCCGGCGCGATGATTGCCAGCAATCGCGCCCGCATCCTCGTTGCCTTGCAGGATGCCATCGACACGCGGCCCGAAGGCTATTTCCCGAAAGGCGATCTGGCACTGGACGGCGCTGCGGAACAGGCTGCCAGTGAAGGCGCGGGTCTGTTTGATATTCAGGACCTGATTGCCGAAGCCCTGGCCAAGGGACGCTATCGCGATCAGGCGGCAGGGCGGACCCTGTCCGGCCCCCATCGCACAGACCTCTCCGTTATCCATCGACCAACCGGCGCCGCGGCGGGTGATGCTTCAACGGGACAGCAAAAGGCCCTGCTGATCGGCCTGATCCTGGCCAGCGCGCGCGCCTTGAACGCCGATGGCGATGGGCCAAGCCCGCTCATCCTGCTGGACGAGGCGGCGGCGCATCTTGACCGCGATCGGCGCGCGGCGCTGTTTGACGAATTGATCGAACTTGGCGGCCAGGCCTGGCTGACGGGCACCGAAGAATTCCTGTTCGAAGCGTTTGGCGACCGCGCGCAACGCGTCGAAATCACCGGTGCGGATTAAAGCACATCCTTGCCGCGGCATGCGGCGATCAAACAGACCAGCGTCGCGAAACTGCCAAAGAAGGCTGCGATCCAGAGCGGGATGAGCTGCCAGACATTGAGATTGCCATACAGGATCGCCCAGCTGACCAGACCGGTCCCGCCCGCAACGGCAACCAGGCCGAGCAAGGATCGCGCCCGAGCCCAAAGGGCGGCCAGGATCAAAACGGCGCCCCCTCCCAGCAGCGCAAGACTGCTAGTCTGACGTGGAACGCTCAGTTCCGCCAGAGCCGTCTCATCCAGCATCAGCCAGAGTCCAAATCCTGCAATCGCGCAGCCGGCCAGCCCCAACAGCACCTTGATGACGTGCCCCAACATTTGTCTATGTCTCTCCCTTGCTGCAAGGCTAAGCATTTGAAACGATTTCGGCAAATTGATGCGGGCCCATGGCGTGACGCCAGCCATCGCGGCCCTTATGGTTTGCCTGCGCCGCGGAGGGATGAGATGCAACGATTTGGCTTTGTGATTTTAGCCGCCTGGCTGGCGATCCTGGTCTCGGCTTGCCAGACCCCCTTGCAATCAGACGTCGAGACTGCGCTGGCCAATCCTGACCAGACTGGCATTCGCTGGGGCCTGGTTGTGGCCGATATGGACGGCACCGAATTGCTCGCCCTGCGCGCCGATGACCGGTTCACGCCCGCGTCCAATACCAAGATCGTGACAACGATGGCGAGCTATCATCAATTAGATCGATTGTCCGAGCCGCAACACAATCCCGGCACGCACGTCATGCTTAAGCGCGGCGACGCGGACGGTCCGCCCGACCTCATCCTGCGCGGTGGCGGAGATGCCATGCTGACCGACAAACCGGACTGCGAAGCCTATTGCCTTGCCGATCTGGCCGACGCGGTGGCCGAGTCCGGACTGACCGAAATCAATCAGGTGATTGGCGATGACACCCTGTTTCCGTTCGAGCGCTGGGGACCAGGCTGGAGTGTCGAGGATCTTCAATTCTACTATGGCACCGCTGTATCGGCGCTCAGCGTGAATGACAATCTGGTCTGGATCGACATTGTGTCCGGTGACCGCCCTGGCGACCCGGTCGAGATGTCCTGGCAAGCCGGCGATGCCTATTACACAATTCGCAATGAGGCCGCGACCAGTGCCGCCGCCACAGATCGCGCGCTCCGCGTTCAGCGGTATCCCGGGGCAACCGCCGTCCGCATCTATGGCACCGTCCCTGCCGGATCGCCGACGCTGAGCTTTGGGCTCGCCATCGACAATCCGGCTGAGTTAGCGGCGTTGCGGTTCTCGCGCCTGCTGGAGGCCCGCGGTGTCACTGTTGGCGACGTCAGCACGCGCCACCGCCCGCTGGACCTGATCGATGAAGTGCCGGACGACGCAGACACAACCGCGAACCTGGTCAGCGCCCCGGTCGCGGATCCACCGGCCGCCTTGGCTACGCTGCCGGCCTCCCCTCTGACCGAGAGCCTCAAGCGGATCTCCAAGGATAGCGAGAACCTGCACGCAGAAATCGCGCTGCGTCGGCTCGGCCTGCTCGAAGGCGCCGGGTCGCGCGATTATGGCGTGTCCGCACTCGCGGCCTTTCTCACAGAAGCCGGCGTTACCGACCAGGGCATCACGCTGCATGGCGGGTCAGGCATGTCGATCTATAATCGGATCAGCCCGCGCGCCATGGTCCGGCTCCTCGCCTTTGCCGCTGAACAGCCCTGGTTTGCCGCCTGGCTTGCCGATCAGCCGATTGGCGGGGTCGACGGGTCACTGGAGCGACGGTTCACGGGCACCGCGCTAGACGGCAAGATCTTCGCCAAGACAGGCACGCTGAATGGCGCCAATGCCCTGGCGGGCGTGATGACCGCTGCCAGTGGTCGACAGCTGCTCTTCTCGATCATCGCCAATGATCGCCCGCCCGCAACGCGGTCTGCGATTGCAGAAATGGATGCGGCCCTGGTGGCCATCGCCGAACGCTATTGAGAGAACCAGTCCACCAGCCAGGGATTGACCAGCGTGTGCATCTGATAGTTCAGGCCATGCTCGCCGCCCTCGACAATGCGAATATCTCCCGCGGGCAGGATCTGCTCCAGCTTGGCCGCGCTTGATACCAGCACCGTGGCGTCAGCATCGCCATATATGGCCAATACGGGCACGTCGGTCGCTGCCAGCCGCGCAAATGTCTCCTCACGGCCTGCCATTGGCATATGGCGGAAGGTCGACAGCAAAGCCTGCAAATAGCCGCGATACTCGAGCTGTACCGTCACGTCGCCCTGTAGACGATCCTCCGGGGCGCGGGACGCCTCGTCATATTGCGAGTCACCGAGCAGGATGCTCTTGCCAAACATCCGCCAGATCCAGTCCCCGACCAGCGGTGTGCGCAGCAAGGCTGCGGAACGGCCATCTGCCCCGGCTGTGTCCAGTCCGGCGGGCACCAGAAGCACCAGCTGTTTCACCCGTTCCGGATAGCGAGCCGTAAACTCGGCGACGATCGGCCCGCCCATGGACAGGCCGGCGAGCCCGAACGGCTCATCGACGCCGACATGGTCGAGCAAGTCGATCAGCGTGCGATCATAGAAGTCGACATCGTATCTGGTCTTCGGCCGGTCCGACCAGCCGCGTCCGAAATGATCAAACCGCAAGGTTCGAAAGCCGGCCGCATTCAGCGCCTCAACATTTTGCTGATAGATGAAATTGGGCGTCGAAAAGCCATGCACCAGAACGATGACGGGTCCGTCTTCCGGACCATCCCAGCGATAATGAAGCTGGCCATCCGTCAGCGTCGCAAACGCCCCGGGCGCATTCTGCCGGGCGGTTTCATTGAGCGGCTTCAGACGCGCTTCCGCCCATAGATAAGCCCCCAGCGCGAGCACGATAATGAGGGCCAATACACGCAATCCCCACTTCATTTCTGCCTCCTGATTTGATCTGATTTTGTTCCAGTTTAGACGGTTTTCGCAGGGGCAGAGCGAGGACAGTTTTCGCGCCCCCTCGGAAGCCCTACAACACATTGATTAATATACGTTTTTATAGTGAAGAAATACCAGTTCCAGATTTCCCTTTTTGGCCAAAAACCCCTATAAAAGAAGGGAATTTGACGAATCACTTGCAAGGGTATGCCCCGATGACAGACGCGGCCGAAAATAATCCAGAATATGGCGCCGACTCAATCAAGGTTTTGAAGGGTCTGGAGGCCGTTCGGAAACGCCCAGGCATGTATATCGGGGACACCGATGATGGCTCCGGTCTGCACCACATGATTTACGAAGTCGTCGACAATGCGATTGACGAAGCCCTGGCCGGACATGCTGACCAGGTGACGGTCACGCTGCACCCGGATGGTTCAGCCGAAATTACAGATAATGGCCGCGGTATTCCGGTCGGACAGCATGCCACGGAAGGCCGCTCGGCCGCCGAAGTGATTATGACCGAGCTGCATGCCGGCGGTAAGTTTGACAGCAATTCCTATAAAGTGTCCGGCGGCCTGCACGGGGTCGGCGTCTCGGTGGTGAACGCGCTTTCGGTCTGGCTCGATCTGACCATTCACCGGGATGGATCGGAACATCATGTCCGTTTCGTCGATGGCGGTCGTACAGAAGCGCCTCTGAAAGAAGTCGGCACCAGCCCGACCACCGCGTCAGGCGAGCCTTATACCGGCACGGCTGTGCGTTTCCTGGCCAGCCCGGATACGTTCACCATGACGGTGTATAATCGCAAGACCCTGGAACACCGCCTGCGCGAGCTGGCTTTCCTGAATTCCGGCGTCAAGATCGTGTTCAAGGATTTGCGCGAGGCCGAGCCATATGAAGTGACGCTGGAATATGCTGGCGGCGTTGCAGCCTTTGTTCAGCATCTCAATGTGACCAAGAATGCGCTCATCCCTGAAACGATTTTCGTCACCGGCGAGAAAGACGGCATCACAGTCGAAGCGGCGCTGGAATGGAC
>JBCCZH010000154.1:0-6805 GCA_039188075.1 Pseudomonadota bacterium | reverse complement strand
CGGCGCGCATCTCGAGAATGGCAAGTTTATCGGCGCCATTCTGACGGATGCAAAATTGCGTGCGGGCCAAGTGCTCGAAGCTGACTTTTCTGCTGCGAATTTGACGGGCGCCACGCTGACCGCCGCCAATCTCACCGGTTCCGTTTTTGACAATGCCGTCCTGGTCGATGCGGACTTTTTCGAAGCGACTTTGACGAATGTGAGCTTCCGGAATGCGCGCCTTGCCGGTGCGAACCTGGAAGGGACGATCGGAATTGAGTCGGCGGACTTTGAAGGCGCCTGCGCGTCTGCATCAACACGCTTGCCGATCAGTCTCGAATTGATGGACTGCGCCCCGTATTAGGCCTGTTCGGCCTCAGCGTCCGCTTCAGCAGCCTTTCGCTCCATCGCCGCGACGATCCAGATACTGATCTCATACAAGCCATAGACCGGCACGGTCAGCATGATCTGGGAAATGAAATCCGGCGGCGTGGCAAAAGCGGCCACGGCGAGAATGCCGACAATCGCGTATTTGCGCCCGCTGCGCAGGGTTTCTGCCCCAACGATTCCCGCGCGGCCAAGCAGCCCGAGGATCACTGGCAATTGGAATGACAATCCAAACGCGGTCATCAGAGCCAGAGTCAGGGACAAATATTCCGAGACCTTGATCTGGGCTTCAATCTGAACGGCATCAATCCCGCCCGCCTGCTGTTGGCTGAGCGCGAATGTCATGACCAGCGGCATCATCACGTAGAAGACGAATAATACGCCGAGCGTGAACAAGGCTGGCGCCGCAATCAGGAAGGGCAGGAATGCCCCACGCTCATTCTTGTACAGGCCTGGCGCGACAAAGGCATAGATTTGCCAGGCCATGATCGGGAAAGACACGAATAGCCCTGCAAACAGGGCGATTTTCAGCTTCACAAAGAAGAATTCCAGCGGCGCGGTATAGATCAGTCGTGGATCTTCGGTGACGCCATGCGTTCGGAACGCTTCGATGAAAGGTTCGACCAGAATGTTGAAAATCGGACCCGCGACGAAGAAACAGGCAATCGTGCACACCGCGAAGGCCAGAAGCGCCTTCATGATGCGGGACCGCAACTCGTTCAAATGTTCCAGCAGCGGCGCGCGCGAGGCTTCAATCTCGCTCTCGATCAAATCCGGGCGCTGATCAGCGGGCAGATCCTGGCTCATGAGGCCGCCTTGTCCTGTGGTGGATCATTGACCGGTTCAGAAACAGCGGGCGTCTCCTCGGCGGGTGGCGGCTCTGGGAGATCGGGCACAGGCTTGTTCAATTCCTGCTTCATCGCGCGCTCCTCGCGCATGACGCTTTCATTGATATCCTTTTCGACGCCTTTCAGCTCATCCACGGCCTGGGTGACGGCATTGTCGCGTTTGAGATCCTCGATCTCCTTGCGCAAATCCTCCAGCTCGGCCTGGCGGGCAATGTCGTCAAAGGCGGCGCGGAACTCATTCGCCATGGATCGGCCTTTGGCGACGAACTGACCAA
Source organism: Pseudomonadota bacterium (assembly GCA_039188075.1). Lineage (GTDB taxonomy): Bacteria > Pseudomonadota > Alphaproteobacteria > Caulobacterales > Hyphomonadaceae > Henriciella. The sequence continues at coordinate 5,316 of JBCCZH010000154.1, read as the reverse complement.
GCTTGCGCATGGTCAGCGACAAGTCCTTGGGTCCGAGGATCACCAAGGCGATGATCACCAGAAACAGGAGTTCGCTAAAGCCAAATTGCGGCAGCATGTTCTAACGCCTTCCGCGCTGTTCAAAGGCGACTTAGTCGGCCGACTTCGCCTTTTCCTTCTCTGGCGTGATATTGACCATATCATCGCCCTCGACTGCTTTGCTGTCAGCGTCTTCTTCCTTCAGGCCTTTCCGGAAGCTGGTAATGCCTTTGGCAACATCACCCATGATGGAAGAGATCCGGCCTCGCCCACCGAAAATAAGCAGGGCGACAACCGCCACCAGCAAAAGCTGCATCCAACTTGGAGCCATAATCTTTCTCCTATCGCCCTTTTGGAGATAACGCGCTGACCAGCCCGTTACAATGGGCCGACCGATCTTTCATAGCGACAAATTGCTAATGAATGTCTTCGTCAGACCCCATAAAATCCGTGACGAAGTCAGTATTTTCTTCTGCTTCTGCCTCAGAATTGGTCTCTTCGGGGTCATTGTGCATGCTGGTACCATCGGCAAAGAAGCCATCCGGAATGACATCCGAGAGCAACCCTTCGGCCTCAAGTTCGGCGCGACCTGGCAGCACATCCAGACTTTCCAGCCCGAAATGCTCAAGGAATTTGTCGGTCGTGCCGAGCGTGACCGGGCGACCCGGCGTCCGGCGACGGCCCTTGATCTTGACCCATCCGGCTTCCATCAGCGTATCGATGGTCCCCTTGGACACGGCGACCCCACGCACCGCCTCGATTTCGGCACGGGTCACCGGCTGGCCATAGGCAATAATGGCGAGAGTCTCGAGCGCTGCCTGAGACAGCGACTTTTGCTCATGGCGTTCTTCAACGAACAGGTAGCCAAGATCATCAGCGGTCTGGAACCGCCATTTGCCCGCAACTTCAACCAGATTGACGCCGCGCTCGGCATACGTCGATTTCAGCGTCATCAGGACGGCCGGGACATCGACCCCTTGTGGCAGGACTTCGGCAATTTCGCTCGCTTCCAGGGGCTGGCCAGCCGCGAACAGAATGGCTTCCGCACGACGAACGGCTTCGGCCATCGTGTCGTCTTCGGCTTCATACAGAGTTTCGGCCGAGCGTTTATAGGCGAATGAGAGCTGCTGCACAGCGCGGCGGATATCCTCTGGTGCATCCTCGATCGGGATCGAGCTTTCTACTTTGGTCATGGCGCGATCCCCTCTATTGGTTGAGTCTTTCCACGCAGATAAAGCGGCCCGAAATGCGTGTCCTGGCGAACATCAAAATCGCCATCGCGCGTCAGTTCCAGAGTCGCTGAAAACACACTTGCCGTCACGGATCGTGGTGGCACATCGGGGTCCACATGGATCATTTTGCGGCGAATGTCATCAAGGCTCGCCCATTCGGTGAGCTTTGGACTGAGATTTCTGAGATTGTCGCGGGCATTTTCCAGCGGCAACACGAATTGTTTCTCAATCGTATGCGGCGCTTCTTGCGCCTTGCGCTGGCGGATCCCGCCAAAGGACTGCATCAGATGATACAGCGTCGTGTTGTATTCCGTGGTTTTGACCACTTTTGGCTGCTCCGGCATGCCGCGCAGGAAGATATCGCGCCCGAGGACATTCGAATCCATCAGGGCCTCACCCGCTTCCCGCATCGCGTCTAGACGTTTCAGGCGGAAGGCGAGTTTGAGCGCATCATCCTCGGCGCTGACCTCCTCATCGCCGTCTTTTTTCGGCTTGGGCAGCAAGAGGCGTGATTTCAGATAAGCGAGCCAGGCCGCCATGAGCAGGTAATCGGCCGCCAGATCTATGCGTTTGTCCTGCGCCGCCTGAATGAAGCCGAGATATTGCGTCGCGAGTTCCAGAATCGAGACGTGCAACAGGTCGACCTTCTGCTTGCGCGCAAGATCGAGCAGGAGATGCAGCGGACCTTCATAGCCAGACACATCAATCGAGAAGATATCGCCGGCTTCGACATCCTCATCCATGGTCACGAGATCATTGGAGACAAGTTCCATTGCCTAGGCCCTCGCTTCCATATTGGACATCAGCTCATCAAACCGCGCCCAGCTTTGTTCCGTGGCCAGCGTCCGCGCGGGTTTCACCGTAGCTTCAGCCGCTTCAGCACGGCGCAGGGCAATCCCCTCGAGCGCGCCAGCCACCGCCGCAACTTCCTGCATTTCAGTCAGAATTTCGGCCGGGTCCTTCAAAAAGCCGGAACAGTGCAATAGCACGTCACACCCTGCCGCAAGCGCCTTCGCGCCGCGGTCGGTGAGCGACCCGCCCAATGCCTCCATCCCCAAATCATCTGTCATCAGCAGCCCTTCAAAGCCGATTCGCTTGCGAATGGTCTCGGAAATAACGGTTGGAGAAACAGTTGTCGGCAAGTGTGGATCAAATGCATCAAAGATCACATGGCATGTCATTCCCATAGCCACCTGATCCGATAATGCCTTGAAAACAGACATATCTTCCAGCAGCGCCGAGACGTCTGCGGTGACCGCTGGCAAGTCATAATGGGTGTCCATGGTCGCCCGGCCCTGCCCTGGCATATGCTTTATCACGCCGACAACACCCGAATCAGATAGGCCTTTCAGGGCCGCTTCGGTGAGGGTTGTGATGGCCTCGACACTATAGCCGAACGATCGGTCGCCAATCGCGTCATGGGTGTCTGACTGGCGCAAGTCCCCACACGGCGCACAATCGGCATGGATGCCGAGCGCCGAAAGCTCTGCACCCATGAGCAGATGACCGAGATAACTGGCCTCTGTGGCGGCCTCCGGCGACGCCTCATACATCGCGCCGTAAACGCCTGCAGCTGGAAATTTGGGCCATTCCGGGGCCTTGAGACGCGCCACACGGCCGCCTTCCTGATCGATGAAGATCAAAGCCTCGCGCCCCAGCGCAGTCTTGATATCCGCCGTCAGCGCTCGGACCTGCAATTTGCTGACGCAAGACCGCCCCATCAAAATCACGCCCCAGGGCTGTGCGTCACGCAAAAAGGCCCGCTCATCCTCTGTGAGGACCGGACCAGATACGCTGGTGATGCAGGCGGATACGCTCATCCAGTGGCCTTTGCGACAACCATACAGTCTTTACCCGCGGCTTTGACATCCGCGCAAAACCCTTTCGCAGCTTCACGATCCGCAAAGGACCCCACGCGCAGGCGGTAAAACACGCCCTTGGCGCCGAGATCAGCGCGCTGAATATCGAGATTTGCGCCCATAAACAGGTCCGGCGCCGTGCGCTGGAACCCGGTCCAGGCGGATTGTGCGGCCTCGCGCGAGCGAAGCGCCGACAATTGCACCTGATAGGCCCCATTTGACGCAAAGCGCGAGGTCACGGGCAGCGCCGGCATGATTTCTTCTTCAACATCGACGATCTGGGGCGCGACGCGCTCCGGGATCGGTTGCATGTTTGCGATCTGGATCGGTTCTTCTTGTGCGGGTGCAGCAGGCGCGCTGTCCTCGGCATAAACGATCGGGGGCAATTCATCTGTCGCCGCCTCGGAATCCGCCTGCGAAGGCCCACCCGCAAGGACATCACGGCGGCGAATATCGATCGGATTGCGCGCGGCGGCCTTCTGCATGGCGGGATCACCGAGACCGTCCATGGAGTCATAATAGGCCTTGTCCTGGCCCGCGACCTCGACACCACCACGTTCATCCGGCGAGCGTTTATACGGAGCGTCATTCGCCGCGATGACCGGCAAGCCGCCCTCGCTGGGGCGCACCCCCTGACGATAAGTGTTCCACACCACGCCGGTAAATATCAACAATACGCCAAGCGCCAATACGAGAATAAGCGGTCCTCTGCCGGTCTCATCATCGCGAATCTCAAACCCGCGATATTCATCTTCATAAGGCCCGAAATCGTAATCGGGCTCGCCTTTTCTGCGGCTCATAGCTATCCCTGCCATCCAATCAGTTGGGTTAACAGCTAGGCCTCTTTTGTTAACGATGCCTAAATTCAGGGGCCGAATTAAGGCTGCGCTGACAACAGATTACAGCATGCTTTCCATACTGAAGAGTCGGCGATGCAGCTCGATGGCATAATTATCTGTCATCCCGGCCAGATAGTCACACACCAGGCGCGCGCGGCGGACCGGCGGCGCCTGTTCGGCATCCCGGCGCCACATATCGGGCAACGTTTCCGGCTCGGCCATGAACAGTTCAAAAAGCTCGCTCAAGATGCGCTTGCCCTGTGATCGCATGCGATTGACTTTGTAATGCTTGTACATCCGCTCATATAGAAAGGCCCGAAGCGCGCGCTGGTCACGATCAAGCTCGGCCGAAAAGGCCACAAGCGGCTCTGGCATGGCGCGAACATCGGCGGCACTTTTCGGTTTGTGCGTCTCGACCCGGCGGCAGGTCTCCTCGGTCAGGTCCGTGATCCAGTAGCCAATCAGGCGACGCACCGCCTCGAACACGATCTTGCGGTCATCCAGCGCCGGATAATCCGCTTTTACGGTGCCAAAAATATCGCCGATCAGAGGCAGCTCTTCGAGATCCTGAATGGTGAACAGGCCAGCCGCAATGCCGTCATCGATATCGTGATTATTGTAAGCGATATCATCCGCCAGCGCCGCCACCTGAGCTTCCGGGCCGGCAAATTGATCCAGCTCCAGCTGTTCAAGCCAGGGAAAATCGCGGAAGGCCGCCGGAAGATCGGCAATGGAATTGTCGGCTGTGATCAAAGGTCCATTATGCTTGACCAGGCCTTCCAGCATTTCCCAGGTCAGGTTGAGCCCTGAAAAGGTTGGATAGCGATCTTCCATTTGCGTCACGACCCGCAGGGTCTGGGCATTGTGATCGAAACCCTCATAGTCTGACATGCAGGCATCCAGCTGGTCTTCGCCGGCATGCCCGAACGGTGGATGGCCGAGATCATGCGCTAGCGCCATGGCTTCCGCCAGATCTTCATCCAGCCCCAGCGTCCGCGCGACGGAGCGCGCAATCTGCGCCACTTCCAGCGAATGGGTGAGTCGGGTTCGGTAATGATCGCCTTCATGAGCGACAAAGACCTGCGTTTTCTGTTTCAAACGACGAAAAGCTGAGGCGTGAATGATCCGGTCGCGATCGCGCTGAAACGGCGTTCTGGTCGCCGATTGCGGCTCTTCGATGAAGCGGCCACGGGACTCTTCCCAGCGGGTTGCAAACACTGCCCTCTTTTCAGGAATGTCCGGCGTCACTATCTTCTTGCTCATGAGCAATATTACCCTGTCTGAATCGGCTGCGAAGCGCATTAAAGCGATTCTGGAGAAACAACCGGATAAGTCCTACCTTCGCGTTAGCGTCGAAGGCGGCGGCTG
>JBCCZH010000153.1:0-6823 GCA_039188075.1 Pseudomonadota bacterium | reverse complement strand
GGACCAGGATCACCTCCACGAAGCGGTGCAGAACGTCTTGCGAAATGCGGTGGAAGCAACGCTTGCGCATACACAGAGTCCTCAAATTCAGATTGAGACGGCCTTTGAAACCAGTTTCGCGATTGCCGGCCGAGATGGTGCGTCCCGTCTTGGGCGCGCTGTGCGGGTCACCGTCGAGGACAATGGCCCGGGCATACCGCCAGAGAAAAAAGCCCGCATGTTCGACATGTTCATGTCGTCGAAATCGGGCGGGCGAGGTCTCGGCCTCAGCGTCGTCAACGAAATCATCGCCGCGCACCGCGGCCGAATCAAAGTCGACAGCAAGCCGGGCCTGACGCGCTTTTCCATCTTTTTACCGCTGCCAAGAACCAAGAAACGATGACTCAAAAAACAGTTCTCCTCGCAGAAGACGATGCCAGTATCCGATTGATCGTCAACCAGACCCTGGTCACCGCCGGATACACCGTGCGGGCGACCAGTTCGCCAGAAGCGCTTGAACGCTGGGTGCGAAATGGGGAAGGGGACATCGTAGTCACGGATGTCTATCTCACTGACACGCCTATCTTCGAACTCCTGCCATCTTTCAAACTCGTCCGGCCGGAACTGCCGGTGATTGTGATGAGTGGACAGAACACAATCCTGACCGCTGCCTCTGCGGCGCAGCATGGCGCGTATGACTATCTCCCCAAACCGTTTGATATTGACCAGCTCACCGATCTGGTCGGACGGGCTCTGAATGACGCCAAACCTGCGGCTGCAACCCCGGCCAAGAAGGTCAATGGCGATGCCAGCAATAGTGGCCTCCCTCTAGTTGGGCGATCGGCGGTGATGCAAGACGTGTATCGGACCATTTCGCGGGTGATGAATACCGATCTGACCGTTCTGATCGAAGGTGAATCCGGCACCGGCAAGGAATTGGCGGCGCGCGCCATTCACGATCTCGGCCAGTCGCGACCCGGGGCGTTCTACTCGCTGGATCTCGCCACGCGCCCCGCTCAGGATGTCAGCAGTGAGCTGTTTGGTACGGAAGAGAAGCCTGGCGTTGCCTATGATCGCGAAGCGACGATCTATCTCGACGAGGTTGGGGATCTGAGCCAGGAGGCGCAGACGCAACTCGTCAAACTGATGCGTGAAGAGGGCGGTGCCAGAATTGTTGCTTCGACGCGCCAGCCGCTCTCAGCGCTGGTCGAGTCCGGTGATTTCAGGGAAGACCTCTATTACCGGATGAATGTGGTGCGGATCGAGATGCCCCCCCTGCGACGACGCAAGGAAGACATTCCGGAACTGGTCAAGGCCTTCCTGATCCGTGCTGAAGGGCGCGGTCTGGCGCAGAAACAGATTGCCCAACCGGCCATGGATCTGATGATGGCTTATGATTGGCCCGGCAATGTGCGCGAGCTTGAGAATCTGATTTTCCGCCTGGCGGCCCTAAGCCCTGACGCGACCATTTCGCAGCGCGACATCGAACGCGAGTTGCGCGCTGAAACCCTCAAGGAACTCAATCCGGAGGCGTCGCTGGAAAGCGAGATCGAGACCTTGTTGCATCGCTATGTGATGGCGGACTTGCTGAAAGGCGGCGAAGAGGGTGAAAAAATCTACCAGTCGGTGCTTGAACAGGTCGAGCGCCCCCTGATCAAACTGGCTCTCAGCGTTACGTCAGGCAACAAGCTGCGAACCGCGGCCTTGCTGGGTGTGAACCGCAACACATTGCGGGCCCGTATGTCTGTGCTCGGAATGACAGAAGACTGATTGACCTATGGTCAAAGTGTTGCTCTAAATCATCAGTGTTGCTGAATAGCGACAGTGTGGATTAGAGGCCCGACATTGGCATCACGAATTTTGGCAACCCTTCGCAGGAATGGTGGGCTCTGGTTCCAGGGCCTGTTTGTCCTGGCGGGCGTCATTTGCGCTGGCGCGACCATTATCACGCTTGGACGATCCAGTCCGACGGATGACATTCCGGAAGGCCTGCTGACCCTGCTCGTCGCCAATATGGTTATCCTGTTCGTTCTGGGATGGCTGATTGTATCTCGGTATCGCGCCATTCGCAGTGATCCGGATCTGGCCAGCGGTGGCCGGCTGACAAGACGGTTCATGTTGCTGTTCGGTACGGTGGCGATGATTCCGGCTGTTGTCGTCTCGCTGTTTCTCTGGCTGACCATTGCGCGCGGGATTGATACCTGGCTCGGCGACACTGTTCTGACTTTGGTAGATGAATTCGCTACGATTACTGCCGAAAGCGGTGAGGAATTCGCCTTCCGATTTGAAGCCGACGCGTTGGCTGTTGCAGATGACGTCGACGCGGCCGCTGAGGGATTTGAAGCTGATCCCGAAACGTTTGAAGCCATTTTGAGCCTGGTCGCGACGTATCGCGATTTCTCCTCCGCCTATATCATTGACCGCAACGGTTTCCGGCTGGCCGAGGCCCAGATTATCGCCACCGGGATCAATTATGCCCCGCCCGTAGCCGAGGACTTCAATGCGGCGGATCGCGGCGAAACCGTTGCCGTTCTGCGTCGACAAGCGGGTTACACGTTCGCCCTGAAGAAACTCTCCAACTTCAATGAGAGCTATCTCTATCTCATTCGACCGATCAATCCGGAGCTTTTCGCGCGTCTGGATCGGGCCAGAAATGCGCAGCAGGAATATCAGCTGGCCCAACAGCGGAGTAATGAGATTCAGACGCTGTTCGTAGTCGCCTATTTGCAGATCGTGGCCCTCGTCCTGCTGCTCTCCGTACGTCTGGCGCAGGAGATTGCGGAACGCATTTCACGCCCGATCAGCCGACTGGCCATGGCCGCACAAGAAGTCAGTGAAGGGCGCCGCGGCGTGGCGGTGCCATTGCCTGAGCCTGAAGATGAAGTCCGGGTTCTGTCCAATTCATTCAACCTGATGACCCGTCAGCTGGATGAAAGACGGGATGATCTGGTCTCTGCGCGTGAAGAAGCCGAACAACGCCGGCGGTTCCTCGAAACCTTGCTAGTCGAGCTTAGCTCAGGTGTGATCCGGATTGATTCCAGCGGGATAGTCACCATTGCCAATCGATCGGCCGAGACGCTTCTGAATCTGGGACAATTGGAAGGCAAGCCGCTATCCGAGATCAGTCCGGAAATCTGGCAGCGGGTGGTCGAAGAGCAGGTACAGCGCTCGCAGGATGATGCCTTTATCAATTTGATGACGGAAGACGGATTGCGCCATGTCCGCTTGAAAGTCACGTCTGATACAGTGGAAGGCTATGTCGTCACCCTGGATGACACCACGCGCTTGATCTCTGCACAGCGACAGCTCGCCTGGCGCGATGTCGCCCGCCGGATTGCGCATGAGATCCGAAACCCGCTGACCCCGATCCAGTTGTCGACGGAACGCATTCGTCGCCGTTACGGGGATCAGATCAGCGATGAAGACGGCGTGTTCGAACGCTGCATCAACACCATTTTGCGCCAGGTCTCTGACATTGGTCGCATGGTGCAGGAATTTTCGGATTTTGCCCGGATGCCAAAACCAACGCCAAGCCGGTTCGATCTCGCCGCCCTGATCACGGACGTGGTTTTCGCGCAGCGCGTGGTCAATCCGGATTTCAAGTTTGGTCTCAGTCTGCCACAAGGCGGCTTGTCGATCCTGGGCGATGAGCGACTGCTCGGACAGGCGCTGACAAATATCGTCAAGAATGCCGCCGAAGCCCTGGCCAGCCGGCCGCAAACCGATGAAACGCAAGGTCAGATTTCGGTTGCGGTGGATCCTGTCGGCGAGGACGGGCTGATCGTGATCCGTATCGAGGACAATGGACCCGGCTTCCCGAAGGACGCCCGCGAACAATTGCTGGAGCCCTATGTCACTGCCAAGGAAGGTGGAACTGGCCTGGGTCTTGCGATCGTCAACCGCGTGATCATGGACCATGGCGGAAGCGTGCAATTACTCGAACCTGAACACGGGGCCCGGGGGGCCATCGTTAAAATTGTTTTGCCGCTGAGTTTGACCACGGACTCAGACGCGAAAGACCAGCCTTTGGAGCTTGCTGATGAGTACTGACATTCTCGTTGTTGATGACGAACCGGATATTCGCGAACTGATTGCCGGCGTCCTGGAAGATGATGGCCATGGCGTACGAACCGCTGCCACCGCTGAATCAGCGATCGAGGAGGTGCGATCGCGCACACCCAGCCTGGTCGTGCTCGATGTCTGGCTTCAGGGCAGCGACATGGATGGTCTGTCGGTGCTGAAATATCTCAAGGCGATTGATCCGATGTTGCCGGTGATTGTCATTAGTGGTCATGGCAATGTCGAAACAGCGGTCGCGGCCATTCGCCGAGGCGCGTATGACTTTATCGAGAAGCCGTTCAAGGCTGATCGACTGCTCCATCTGGTCTCTCGCGCAATTGAGTCCGCCAAGTTGAAGCGTGAGAATGAAACGCTCCGCACGCACAATTTTTCCGTCTCCGAGTGGATTGGCGATAGTGGTGCTGCGCAAGCGCTGCGAGCGCATATCGAGAAAGTCGCGCCGACAAATTCTCGCGTGCTGGTCTCCGGCGAAGCGGGGGTTGGCAAGGAATTGTGCGCCAAGCTGATTCACGACCATTCGCGACGCGCAGGTGGTCCGTTCGTCGCCGTGAATGCCGCCAATATCGCACCTGAACAGATGGAACGTGAACTGTTTGGCGAGGAAGATTCATCCGGCATGCCGGTCAAGATTGGCGTGTTCGAACAAGCGCATGGTGGCACGCTGCTGCTGGACGAAGTCGGCGATATGCCGCTGGGCACGCAGAGCAAGATCCTGCGCGTGCTGACCGAGCAGCGTTTCTCACGGGTCGGCGGTGGATCGGACGTGAAAGTCGATGTCCGCGTCATGTCCTCATCGACTCGCGATCTGGAAAAGGCGATTGAGGCGACGGCGTTCCGGAAAGACCTTTATTATCGGTTGAATGTGGTGCCGCTCTCTGTGCCGTCTCTGGCGGAGCGAAGAGACGATATTCCAGACCTGGTCGAGTATTTCAGCGCCCGCATCGCCGATTCCTCGGGTCTGACGCCACGCATCTTCAGCAAGGAAGCGATTGCCGTCCTGCAATCGATGAATTGGCCTGGAAACGTTCGCCAATTGCGCAATGTCGTTGAACGAGTGTTGATCCTGTCGCGCGACAGCAATGATCAAATGGTGACGGTTGAAGAATTGCCGCTCGATCGCGGCAGCGATGATTCAGGTGACGCCATGGGCGTTTCCGCTGATTTTGTCGGTCTGTCACTGCGGGACGCGCGGGAGCAGTTTGAGCGGGACTATCTGACGCTTCAAATCACCCGATTTGACGGCAATATCTCCCGTACAGCCGAGTTTATCGGCATGGAACGCTCGGCTCTACACCGAAAATTAAAGGCCCTTGGCGTAAACGCGTCTGCGAGTCGTACGGATAGTCGTTAAATGCGTGTGATCATCTGTGGAGCTGGCCGCGTGGGGCAGGGCATTGCTCGCCACCTGGCGCATGAGCACCACGACATCATTATGATCGATGAAAATAACAGTCTGATCGAGCAAGTTCAGATTGATTATGACGTGCGCGGTGTGGTCGGTCACGCCGCTTATCCTGACGTCCTTCGGGCGGCGGGTGCGGAATCAGCCGACATGTTGATCGCCGTGACCCATTTCGATGAAATCAATATGGTCATCTGTCAGGTCGCAGATACGTTGTTTTCGGTCCCGACCAAGATTGCGCGCGTCCGGGCACAAGCCTATCTCGATGGTCAGTATTCCGAACTGTTTTCCAAATCCGCCCTGCCGATCGATCTGATCATTTCGCCCGAAATCGAAGTGGGTGAAGCGATTTTGCGGCGCATTCGAGCCCCGAGTGCGATTTCCAGCATCTCGTTTGAGGCGGGAGAGTTGCAAATCCTCGGCATGAAAGTGCGCGATGACAGCCCCTTGCTCGAAACAGCGCTGGATCAGATCTCGGGAATTTTCCCCGACCTCGGCGCGCGTGTGATCGGGATCAAGCGCGGTGCCGGTGTCTTTGCCCCACGCGGCAATGACCAGTTGCAGCCCGGCGATATTGCCTATGTCGCTGTGACCCGCCGATCGACGCCCCGGCTGAATAAGCTCTTCAATCGTGACATTGAAGAGCATAGACGCGTCGTGATTGTCGGTGGCGGCAATGTTGGCACCTATGTCGCCAGCAATCTGGAACGCGATGGCAAAGTCCGCGTGCGCATCATCGAGTCTGATGTCGGCAAGGCCGATATCGCGGTCTCGGCGTTGAAACAGACCATTGTGATCCATGGCGATGGCCTGGCGCGCGATGTGCTCGAGGAAGCCGGCGCAGACAAGGCCGATATCGTGATCGCCGTCACCAATGATGACAAGACCAATATGCTGATCGGCAAGCTGGCCAAGCAATTGGGCGCCAAGCGGACCCATGCGCTGGTGAATGCCTATGAGTTGATTGCCATATCGCAGGATCTGGACATTGACGCGGTCCTTGATCCGCGGGCGCTGAGTGTTTCCAAGATCCTCACCAAATTGCGCCGCGGACGTATTCTGTCCGTCCAATCCATCGAGAACGGTGCGGCCGAGATTGCCGAAGGGGTGACGCTGGAATCCTCGCCTCTGATCGGCAAACCAATCGACTATGCGCATTTGCCGGATGGGGTAACCTCCGCAGCGCTTATTCGCGGTGAGGAGATCATCTTCCCGACGGCTAAAACCGTCGTTGAAACGGATGACCGACTGCTCCTGTTCTACGAGACCAGCGCGACCCGCAAAGTCGAGCAATTCTTCAGGGTCAGCGCAGACTTCTTCTAGGCGGGAGGACAGATTGAATCATCTCGCCGTCGTTCGTGT
>JBCCZH010000152.1:0-6832 GCA_039188075.1 Pseudomonadota bacterium | reverse complement strand
GGTGCCATCGAGATAGACATGTGCCCGCGTGCGCCCGAACCGGTCGGTCCCTTCTGGTTTGAATGTGAGGGTCTGGCCCTGTTCAAACAGGACTCGGGCCCGGGCTTCCACTTTTTGGCCGAGCGCGTCCTCCGCGGCGCAACCGGCGCTGGTTCCGGTTTCGGGACTGTCCCAGCCAATCAGACGTAGCCGGATCCGCTCGACGCCGCGATCCCCGAGTCGCTGCAATTCGAACGTGTCACCATCGACCGCCACCACATCCCGAACCGGGGCGGTGACGCATTGTGCATTGGCCTGTTCGCACAGATTGGCGGGCTTTTCAGGAAGATTGCCGGCGCCGCAGGCAGACAGGGTCAGGGCGGCGAAAAAGAGAGTGAAGCGCATGCCTGAACTGTGTCGGTCGCCCGCAGAGGGGTCAAGTCTCGAAACGCCCTGCCAATGATGCAGCAGGGCGTTCCGTTTCTCGGATCAGAGGCGATCGCTGACGGCGGTGAGCGCATCCTTGAGCGCGGCAATACGCGGATCGCCCGACGCATTGAGGTCAGCAGCCAGTTCATTCAACTCCATCGCCGTGGCGCGGTCGCCGCGATCAGCAGAAAGAGAGCCGGAAGCGGTCTCGAGCGCGAAGGTCAGCGCTGCGATCTGTTCGGCGGGCAGGGCGGAACTGCGTTCGAGTTGATCGACATAGGCCATCGCAACGGCGGGATGGCCGGTCGGCCAGGTCACCGCGAATTGCTGTTGTGGATTGAACAACTCGCCCTGGTCGGCCACGGATGCGGCAGCGATTTCATGCGCACCCATGGCTTCGCTCGCTTCGAGTTCAAACACATCAAGTCCGCGCTGGATCTCGGTGCCGTAAATTCGGCCATCATACCAATAGGTGGACCAGTATCCGCCGAGGACCAAACGTTCTTCATGGATGGGTCCGCGGTCGAAATAGGCAATCTCCTGCGGATTGGCGCTGTCCGTGAAATCGATCAGGGACATGCCGCCCTGATACCAGGCCTGGACGAAAATATCGCGGCCGGGAACCGGTACGATCGAGCCATTGTGGGCGACGCAGTTTTCCTGCTCAGTTTGTGGAGCGGGGAGCTTGAAATAGCTGCGAAACTCCAGCTTGCCGTCGACAATGTCGTAAATCGCATTGGCGCCCCAATCCATCGGGTCTGATGCCCGGCAACGCGGCCGGCTGCCGCCGCCCCACTCGTCCGTAAACAGGACTTTGGTGCCATCATTATTGAAGGTTGCGGAATGCCAGTAAGCAAATTTCTGATCCAGCACGGCGTCAATCCGGACGGGCTTGTAGGGATCCGAAATATCAAAGATCACGCCATTGCCGGAACAGGCGCCTGCGGCGATGTTCCGCTCTGGGAAAACGGTGATGTCATGACAATGATCGGTGCGGCTCGACCGCTGCGTTTCCTCACCATGGTCGCCGCCTTGCCAGAGGCCGGCAATCTGTCCGGACTCGGTGTCCATGAAGACTGTCGGGCTGTCGACAATGCGCGATTGCGACGGATCTGCGACCGGGATCTCGATCACATCAATCCGGAACAGGGCGGTCCGATCATCGCCCGGAACCTCGCCGACACAGCCATCCAGTTCATCGCCCTCGCGAATGGAGGCGGTGCCGGAATTGTAGACGATAATCTTGCCATTCGCGTCCGGGCCCGAGACGACGGAATGTGTGTGCGATCCGCGGCAGGTCTGGACCTGTCCAACCTGACGCGGCTGGCGTGGGTCAGAGATGTCGAAAATGCGCAGGCCGCGGAAACGCTCTTCGCTGACATCGTCTGCAATGCCTTGCCGGCCGCAATCGACGCGTCCGCGTGTCTGTTCGACGGACATGATCAACAAGTCACCGACGACTGACACATCGCCTTGTCCGCCAGGGCAGACGACAGAACTGATCAGTGTTGGCTCAGCCTCTTCTGTCAGCGTGTAAATGTTGAAGCCGTGATAATTGCCGACAATCAGCATGTCGCCCGAGAACGCCATATCCGTGTTCGAGAAGCTCAGGAGCGAAGAGCGTTCGCCCCATTCGGTTTCCTCATTTGACTGATCATCGCCGCGTTGCGGATCCGTGGGCGCGGCTTCGGCCATGTCCATGTGCCCTTCATGACCTTCATGGCCGGAATGATCCATTTCAGCCATGTCGGCATCTGCCGTCTCAGCCTCGGTCTTGGGCGGAATAATGGGCGGCAAACCCGATGGATTGTTCGGGTCGAAGAACCCGGGCGGCTTTGGCAGGGTCGCGACCATTTTCAGATTGGAGATTGCTTCACCGGCATCTCTGAAGCCCGCATTCAATCCGCCGCGGGGGTCCTTGGAAAGCCCGGCCAGGAGATCATTCATCCGCTCGATCTCGGCGGTTTGGTCATTCACAATATCATTGACGAATTCAAACAGGACAGGATCGTAGGCCGAACCCGGCTGTTCCAGCAGGTCCGTGACCATGGTCACCGCGCCATCATGATGGGTGACCATCAGGGTCAGGAAGAGTTCGTCGAATGCCGCACCTTGCGCTTCTGCCAGGCGCCGCATTTGGCCAGGCGTCGCCATGCCCATCATTTCATGGGACATATGCGTGGCATGATGCTGGTGCGCGGTTGGGGCAGCTTCCCCGCGGGCGGCGAGCCAATCCTGCATGAAAGCGATCTCGTCTGCTTGCGAGGCATCAATCCGGCCGGAAATATCGATAATGGACTGGTTGTTGGTGCGCTCTGCGACAAGCGCAGCCATCTCGACGGCTTGTTGGTGATGCGGGATCATGTCCTGCATGAAGCGCACATCATCGAGCGAGTAACTTGTATCGGCAATCGTGGCGGCTTCATCGGCGCTCAACGTCTTGGTCGGTTCACCCGGCGCGCCTGGCTGGATGATGGCGACATCCTCTGCTGTTGCTGTGGCGATACAGCCACTCAACGCGAGGGCGAATATGCTGACCGCGCTGCTGGTCATTAGTCGATTGCACGATTTTGGTTTGCTCATCCCGAACTCACTCTTTGGTTAACAAATTTGTTAACTGATATGGCACACGGGACGAAACGGGCAAACACAAATACTAGTGATGAGTGATCGGCTGCGTTACACACAAAAACCCCAGCCGGATCTCGACTGGGGTGTCAGACTTTACGCACGCTGGTCCGCGTCGCGATTTTTAGATTTGAAGACTGTTATTCCAGGGTATCAATGATAGCTTTCGGGCGCGACACCGAGCGCAAGACCATCATGGATTGCGCCGTCATCGTGAATTTCATGGTCACGTCATCCGGCACCTCCGCGTTACGCACGGCACAGCTGCCGCCTGTTCCAGATCGATTGACCCGGCAATCGGTTTCATCGCTTTCAATTCCGAAATGGGTCTGCATCGCACCGATTTCGGCGCCGACATCAATACCCGGCTTGTTCAGGGACTGGCTGATAAAGGCGAGGGTGCCATCCGAGCGTCCAAGCGAAATGGAGGATAATCCGTTGGGTCCGCCATAGCTGCCCCGGACGAATTCAATCGATCCGTGATGCCAATCTTCGTAGCGGGTAATGTCGCCCGCCTGATAGCCCTCTGCGAGCAGGGCGTTGAACGCGTCTTCGGGCAGGGTGGACAGGCTGATGCCTTCGATTTCGGCGGATTCGAACGTCGATGAGTCCCGGATCAGCGGAGCGGCGGACGCTGTCCCGACAAGCGAGAACGCCAATCCGGCAAGGGCGAGTGTGGCTGCAAGGTGTCGCATATTCAATCTCCATCGCTGATCTCGGGGGAAAGCCCAGTTTGATTATTAACCACAAGTTGGGCGAGTTTTTGTCGGTTTATGGCCGATCATTGTGCAATGCGGGATATATCCACCACCAGGGATAGCCGGTTTCGCCCAGAACGAATTCGGCGATCTCGGGAAATATGATTTCGGCCCGCACACTATTGGCCAGCATGACCAGACAGCGCCGTTCGGTTTCTTGACAAATGATCAGGTTTCCGGTCCAGTCATTGTGCCCGCCTTTGGCGAAATTCCGACCGGTTGGACCTTGCCAGGTCATCAGACCGAGGCCCGCGGCGAGCTTAATCGGCTCGGCGCGATCGGTTTGGGTGTCGCGCATTGGCAGGGTTGGAAACTTCTGAAGGGTCCGAATCGGGAATTGTGGTCTGACCCACTCAGCCCGTAGCTCCGTCGACAATCCGTCACCGCTCAATAGACCACGCCACAACCTGGCCTGGTCGACAATCGTTGTATCCATCGACCCGGAAGCGCTGACAAAGGACCGTTCATCATGCGGTTCGAAGGATCCATCCATCGCATAGCCATCGGCCAGATTGTCCGCGAAATCCTCGCGCCATTGCAAGCTGGTATTCGGCATACCGAGCGGATCGAACAGGCGTTTGCGCATCTCCTGTTTGACATCGAGACCCAGCCCCTCTTCGAGCACAGCCTGCAGGATGTTTATGCCTTCTCCTGAATAGGCGTAGGACGCTCCCGGCCTGAAGTGGAAGGTCAGGTTCTGATCCGGCTCGAAATAGCGAAGATTGTTGAGACCGGTCCGGTGGCTGAGGATAAGGCGCGGGGTCAGCGTGCGCCATTCAGGGTCATCCTGGAGCGACTGCCACCATGGATATTCGGGCAGGGGTTTGGGCAGATAACTATCGATCGTGCGGTCAAGATCGAGCCGACCTTCGTCGACCAGTTGCAAGACCATATATCCGAACGCCGCTTTGGTTAGCGATGCGCCATACATGATCGTATCGTTCTCTAATGGCAGGCCGCGCTCGACATTGCGGGCGCCATAAGCCCGGACGTGGAGGATCTCGTCGCCTTCTATGATCGCGACGGCGAGTCCTTTGACGTCCTCGCGGGTCATCAGGGTTTCGATCCTGGCATCAAGACTGACCGCGGATGGCAAATCGTGGCGTTGTTGTGGGCTCTGACAGGCGAAGAGCGCGACACAGGAAAACAGGGTGCAGGTGGTCGTGATCCAATTTGGCAATTGAATATCCTCCGGTTTGAATTGTTGGAACAGGGATTAGGTGGAACGCCAGCGATAGCTTGCGAAGAAGCACCCCAGGGCGCCGAAAGTCAGCATGAAGGCTGGCGCGATCATCCATCGTAACGGCGATCGGTTCGTCACCGTGTCCGCCGCATAGAACTGCCAGCTCCGGGTGCCGTCTGAGACGGCTTCGGTGAAGGTCACACCGCGATTTTCGTTCAGCGTCAAAAACTGCTCATCCAGACGAGCCATCATCTCTTGTTGGCGCTGCCGCAATTCTTGAGCATTTTCGCGATTGTCGAAGGGCCCATCATAGACAATGTCGAAAACGTCGAGGCCTTCGCCTTCAAGAATGACGCCGACGGACCGATACTTGTATTCAGATCGAACGGAGTCTTCTGCGATCAGGCTCAAACCCAGCGCCGCCCCGCCCAGCATCAGACAGACAATGCCCGCAATCAGCCAGGTCTGGACGCGTTGTTCGAAATCCTTGGTGCGGTTCATGATGGCGGAGCGGACATCACCGATTTCCCGCAACTGATCGAGTTCACCCGGGAATAGTCGTTTGTTCAGATCATCGACATCAATCTTGTACGCGGCCTTGATGGACGCGAACACCTCTTCGGAAGGGAAGGACTTTCCCGATTCCAGTTTTGAAAGATAGGATTGTTCAATCCCGATCTGCTGCGCCGCCTCTGGCTGCGTCCATTGCAGATCGCGCCGCTGGTCCCGAATGTAATCGCCAAACCGCATAAGCCTTGTTTCCTTATTCCGCGGGCCTGTTCAAGGCCGAATGTGACGCCATGAATGGTCTGGAATAACGGGAATACCAGATGAATATTCGGGAATATCGGGCGGTTCGCAATTGATTGTCAGAAATGTTGGCCGCGTAACCGAAAAAGGAAAACCCCAGCCGGGTCTCGGCTGGGGTCCGTGAGCCGGATGGCTCTTGAATCCTTGGCTGCGTTCAACATGTAGCAGCCTCAAGACTGTGTTATTGGGGACTCAGAGGTTGCTCCATGAAACCCTTAACACAAACGGATCCAATCACCGTTCCTGGTTTCTCACTCGACATTGGATCACCTCCTTTCAGCTGTTGAACGACTATGTCCGGACTGAATCATTTGCTCCGGACAATTCGAATTAAGCATGAGTCATGCCTAATGAAAGGTGAACGTAAGGGAAGCGACATAAAAAATTGATCTGTGCCCAGGAAAACACCCACCGCGCGCACGCGATGGGTGTTCTTTAGGCGCGAGAAGGACGCGCCCGGGGGGATCAGTCTGCCAGGGCGCCGATGACCAGGCCAATAATGGCCCCAGTGGCAATCGAGGCGAGGATGGCGTCGCCGCTATCATAATCATGCACCCAGTGATAACCGTGCGGCGGATCATACAGGCCCCAATAGTCATAATCTCCGATAATGATCGTATTGGTATGGTAGCCATAGTGGCCGCCGATCCGATAGCGCGGGACATAGCGACTGTCATAGACGAAGCTGAAGGTTGGCCGCGAATAATAATAGAATGGACGGTGGCCACCCCAGTAGAACGCACGCGGCGAATAGTGCCGGAAATTGTGCCGACGATACTGATGGCGATAATGATAGCCATTATTGTGACGGCGATAATACCGGTTGAAATTGCGGTGATGGCGATAATGCCGATCATGGCGATAGTGCCGGTTATTATAATGGCGGTTGCTATAATTCCGGTGATTGTAATGCCGGTTATTATAGTGCCGATCGCCGGCCCGGTTGCGGTTGTTATGATAGCGATCGTGCTGACGCGAGCGAATATCCCGCCGCGCTTGTGAGTAACCGCGATCATAGGAATTGCGACGGATCTGGCGATTCTCG
>JBCCZH010000151.1:0-6872 GCA_039188075.1 Pseudomonadota bacterium | reverse complement strand
ACTCCGCTTCTGATGGCCTTACGTGTCATGGGAAAATCCCCCTTCTTATCCTTACTTGCCTGATCCCTGGTTACAGTTGTAACCCAATCCTTAGTTTTGTTCTAGATCCCGAAAGGCTTTTTTGAGTCGCCATTCTTCGCTGGTCACGCTGCGCTCGATGTTGCGCAGCCGTTCTTCCAGATCCATGAACGTGTATTTCAGCCCTGAGGCGGTCACACGTGGACGGTCCGAAACATTACGCCAAAACTGCTCCTCTTCTGGGGCCAAATTTTGGCGTCCCATCGGTTCTTTCGGCGTGATCATCGCGACAATAATGTAGGCGAAGATCGAGAACGGTCCGGCCATGAAGAAAATACTCAGTACGAACAGGAGTCTAACGAGTGTGGGTTCCCATCCGAACCGTTCGGCAACCCCGCCGCAAACCCCGAGCCAGACCCGGTCTGTACGAGAGCGATAAAAGCGTTTTGGATTAGGGGAGCGGAACATTTCTTCTTCTTTGCTTGTGTAAATTTCGTCTTTTAGCGGACGGTAGTGTCGTCTTCTTTGGGTCATTTTTTAGTCCTCGAACCGACGGGGCGACAGGGGACGCCGAGCGCGTGGATCTTCTTCTTGCGTATCGAGCAATTCCTCGATCGTTTCGATCCGGCGCTCGATGGCCCTGGCAGAGCGCCAAAGATCCTCGAGCATGCGCTCATCGTCCGGCAGCAGCGTTTTCTGTTTTCGCCACAGCGTGATGTAGTGAAACACCATGCCCGGGAAGACGATGAAAACGGATGCAATCGCCACAATGGCAATGACAAACTCTGGGCCTTCCATCAGTCAGCAGCCTCTGTTTTCGCCTTGCGGCGGTCTTCAAGATGCAGGGCGATCAGGCCCGGCGTGGTGATTGCGGTCATGAAACCGACGAGAATTGCGAATGGTACTAACATGATTACGCTTCTTTCTTCTCAGCGGATTTCACAGGCTTTGGCGCAGACTTGGCGCGCTTCTTTTTCAGAGCATCAAGCTCGGCCTCAATCGCATCATTGCGTTCCAGGGCAGCAAATTCTTGCTCCAGCGTTGGCTCAACGCCGCGAATGGTTTCGGCATAGGCTTCCAGCTCATCCACCTTGCGCTCGACATTGGCGTAACGGGCCAGGGCGTCATCCACGCGGGTATCATAAGTCTGGGTGCGGACGCGGATGCGTTGTTCGGCGGCTTCGCGGCGCATCATCAGCGCACGGTGCTTGGCCTTGGCTTCATCCAGCTTGGCCTGCAGACGGGTCAGATCGTCCTGACGTTTGTGAAAGGCTTCGTCGGCCAGTTCCATCGCTTCTTCGCGGCGAACAATTTCCTGTTCAGCCTTTTGCTTGGCGATCAGAGCGCCGCGGGCAAGATCTTCACGACCTTTATCCACCGCGAGGCCGGCTTTATGCTCCCAGTCATCGCGGATATTGGTATAGTGCGTGATCTCACGCTGCATCTCTTTCTTGTCCGCCATGGCGCGGGCCGCAGCGGTGCGAACTTCAACCAGAGTGTCTTCCATTTCCTGAATCATCAGGCGAGCGATCTTTTCCGGGTTTTCGGCATTGTCCAGCATCGCGTTGATGTTGGAGTTGATAATGTCGCCGAGGCGAGAGAACATTCCCATGAGAGTTTTTCCTTGTATCTTTTGGGGTTCGTTGGGGCGTGGGAGGAAACGCGGTTTCTTTTGGCTGTTTTCAGCTCTTAGAAGAAGAAGCCGCCGAGAAAGACACCAGCGACAAAGAACATCCAGGTCTCTGGTGAGCGAGTGGAGAGGTAGCGGCCAAAGCGGCCACTCTCACGGCGGGCCTGATCGTAGCGTGTGTCGTCATAGCCTTTGTCGTAAGAGCGCTCGGTCATTATTTTTTCTTCCTTCTAGCAAGCGACCCCTACGGCCGCTGTGCCACTTACTTTTCAAGGACCGTGCCAGCTTTGAATTAAATGCATAACTTGTTGTTTTTGCGTGATATTTTTTCTATTTGCACCAACTCGCTAAACACTATTTAGTGTATTTTACTAAATTATTTGGTTGTTTTTACTAATCTAATATCGTATTTTGACCTCATGATTGGGCAACAGACCCCGCAACTGATTGGCGAGGATCCGAGCTGGCTGGAAGCGCAGGAGCATGTCTCCCGCCTGGCGCCACTCGATCGGCCCTGCCTGATCATTGGCGAACGCGGCACCGGCAAGGAGCTGATCGGCGAGCGTATGCACTTCCTGTCGCGGCGCTGGGATGGCCCCTTCGTCAAGGTGAATTGCGCCGCCCTGTCAGAACAGCTGCTAGACAGTGAATTGTTCGGGCATGAACGCGGCGCCTTTACCGGCGCGACCGAACGCCGGCTTGGCCGGTTCGAGCTGGCCGATGGCGGCACGCTTTTCCTCGACGAGATCGCGACCGCCTCCATGCAGGTCCAGGAAAAGCTGTTGCGCGTGGTCGAATATGGTGAGTTCCAGCGCCTTGGCGGGGAGAAAGTCCTGAGCACCGATGTCCGCGTAGTCGCGGCGACCAATGTCGATCTCCCGAGCAAGGCTGCGGCAGGTGACTTCCGTGCCGACTTGCTCGACCGACTGGCCTTTGATGTGGTCACGCTGCCGCCGCTGCGGGCCCGACCCGCCGATGTTTCCTTGCTGGCCGACTTTTTCGCCCGGCGCATGGCGCGGGAAATGGCCGAGGATTTCCCCGGCTTCGCCCCATCCGCCATCGCCGCCATGGAAGCCCATGCCTGGCCCGGCAATGTCCGCGAGCTGCGCAATTTCGCGCAGCGCATCACCTATCGCGCAATCGCGGAACACTCGACAGACCCGGTCCGCTTTGACCAGGACGCGCTGGACCCATTCGACTCGCCCTGGCGCCCGGCGGCAAGCCTGGCAGACCCGGCGCCTCAGGCCCAACCGGATCGTTCTGCCACGCCTGCACCGCCCCCGCCTGTGCTCGATATCCCGTTCGAGGATCAGACCCGCCTGTTCGAAACCAGCCTGATCGACACCGCCCTCGCCGCATTTGAGGGCCATCAAGGCAAGGCGGCAAAGTCACTTGGCCTGTCCTATCATCAGTTTCGCGGCCTGTTGAAAAAGCATGGCTATGGCAAGGGCGCCGGCAAACCGCAGGCCGAGAGCACCACGCCGATCCGGAGCATGTAGCGGGATGAGCGGAGACAACGCTTTTGGTTTTCTCACATCACCCACGGATATTTTACCTCGCGTGTAGATACCGGGTCTGGTCTTCTCGGCGCGCGCATCATATTCTCCCATCAACGCCATTGTGCGTCGGAGCTATGAGAAGACATGACCCAATTCCCTGCTTTTGCTGCTGTGTCCCGGTCATTTGGCTATTTGCGCGGCATGCGGATCAAGGACAAGACGCTACACGTGCCTCATCCGCGGGCCCGGATTTCGCTCGACCAGTCCTTTTTCAAAAGCGTGTTTAGTGGCGTTCAGCTCTATGCCTATTTCGTCACGGTCAGCATTGCGCGCCTGTTCAAAAGCGAGCGCCCGCGCCAGACGATTGCCTTCTATCCGCACAGCGCGCCGCCCTGGTACAATATCTGGCTGGTCTCGCAGGTCAGCGATCTGAAAATCACCTCGGATATTGATGAGGCCGATACAATCTTTGTCTTTGAGGACGAGACCTATACCAGCTCGGCCAGACGGCTGACCCAGGACCAGAGAGACCGCGCGTTCAATCATCGCATCGAGGACATTTCAAAAACCCATGTCGGCGCGGTGTTTGAAAAAGTGTTCGGCTATTCCCTCACCGTCGATCCGCTGACCTATCAAGGCCAGGCCGTCTGCAAGTCAGACCTGAATGGCACACATGATGGCAAGATCGTCGACTGCCCGATCCCGGCCCAGGAGATCGAAGAGGGCGCCATCTATCAGCGTTTCATTGACAGCGCCAATGATGGCGTTCGCAGCGAGGACCTCAGAACCGCTGTGGTCAAGGGCGCTATCCCGGCTGTGTTCCACAAGTTCAAATCCCTCGAGGCGCGGTTCGGCACCAGCTATCTGCATACGGATGTGCGCACCGCCAATGAGGTCTTTTCTTCAGACGAGCAGAAGCAGATCGCCGAATTCTGCCGCGAAATCGGGTTGGATTTCGGCTGCATCGATATCATGCGGGACATGAAAGATAACCGAATCTACATTGTCGACGTGAATAAGACTTGTATGCCGGTCCTGTCCCTCTCCTTCAAAGAACAGATGCGTGGCCTGCGCCTGATGGGCGGCTCGCTGCGCACGGCGATCGGAGACGCATAGATGCTGGCGGTCAGACATCACATTCAGGACTTTTTCTGCGCCACCTGGACCTCGCGGCGCAAACTCAATCGCGGTGAGCTGACGCGCGCGCTCAATCATCGCAGCCATCGCGAATGGATGGTTCGCTATCTGGAGCGCAAATCCATGCTGGCGCGACTCAATCTACGGGTCTGGATCAGTTTTCTGATCTATTGGTGCGAGCATCATATGAATTTCCGCACGCGGCAGACCCTGAACCAGGCCTGGCTATGCGCCCCGAAACAGGCGCTCGACCATGCCCGCGAGGCCTTGCAGCATGACGCGCGCGATGTGCGCGAAGACGGCCTCGCCATTCTCGCCTATTTCGAGGATGTCAGCAGCCTGCCTCTGATCCAGTCCCTGTTTGACCACCCGGATGCGCAGACACGTTACAGCGCGCAGCTGGCCGCGCGGGCGATCCAGGCACACCAGCCCATCCTGTTCGTGGCGCCGCAATTTCGTCGGGGCGGCTGAGGGGTTTGGTCGCATGAAAAGCGTAGTCTGGCGATGCCTGCCTTGGGTCAGACCGAGACATAAGACAGTATTGATTTATCCGCTCATCCCGGCGCAGGCCGGGATCTCTGGCAATCTTGGACGGAACTTGCGGCACCAGATCCCGGGTCAAGCCCGGGATGAGCGGCGAAAGGATTGAGCTAATGTCCACTCTGACGCCGACAGAAGACATTAGCTCAGTAGCTTAAACTCGCCCTTCCTTCTTTTGGCGCAGGCCCGTCCCAAATCGATGTTTAAACTAGCCAAACGCACTCAACACAAGCGACACCACCAGGATCGCCGCAGCCTGGCTGCCAGCCGCGATCCGGCCCGCGTTGGATTTCAGCAAAAATCCATAACCGGGGAGCACGGTCGCCACGCCGTATCCTAGGGCAGCAATCAAACCGAATATCAAGCCGCCACTCAAGCCGCTGACCTGTGCGGCCTGATGAAGAAGCGCCGTCACGAGCACAAGCGCAACCATGCAGGCCAATCCGACACCATAAACGCTGCCCGGCACTTGCTTTGTATGTTCGGCTCGGTTTTCGGCGCCATATGCCTTCGCCCAAGGCGTGCCGAAGAGGACTGTGAACCAGAGCGTCAGAATCACCTGGCCGACCACGACAGCAACGATGATTGCGATCCAGTTTAGGTCCGAAAATGAGACATCCAAAGCAGCTGTCCTCCTATGATGGGTCAATCATTCCTTCCAGAACGCCCCAAGCGTATCCTGTTCAGTCTCCACCGGGGCGATAGCGCTTTACCTTCGCGCTTTTAGTTACATATGTAAATAGAACGTCGAGCCGGACTGGGGACTTTGAATCCGACCGAGTTCAACTCGCATTACTCTGCCACAGTCATGCCCAACCAGACCGAAGCCGCCCTCGCCCGCAACTGGGCCATACTCATCGCCCTGATTCTGCGACTCCGTCGGCAAATCAGTCCGGTCGTGCGGCTTGGTCTCGAACGCCGCTATGAGCTCCTCCATATGCTGCGTCTGGCTGAAGCTTTGGCGCGGCGCTGGCTGATCCTGAATGCGCGCTGGCTTGATCAGTCAAAGCCCAAACACACCCTCATAGCAAACCCGACCGGTCCCACCCCGCAAACAATGCAGCATGGGTCTGTCCCGCTTTTGCGCTTTCTGGAGCCGGACCCGGTCCTGCGCCCGGGGGACTTCACCGCCTATCCATTCGACGCTCTGCCATCAGCCCGGTCCACCTTGGCTTTGGACAAACCAGACATTCGCTCAACCCAGCTCATCACCCGCCGCGCGGAGGCCCTGTTCGACGTCATGCGCCGGCCCGCTTATCACACCGCCCGGATGGCGCGCTGGCTGCGCCGGGCCGCGAGAAAGATCAAATCAGCCTTTGGGCGGCGTCACCCTTTACGGGTCGGGCGGCCGCCAGGCGGACGAAGACAAAACAAACACAAACGATCGGAGGCGCAAGCCGCGCTCTGGTGGCTCGACAAGCTCGCCCGGGACAGTCTGTTGCCGGGCTGGGTGCCGTGAATGTCAGACATCATATCCCAGAGTTTTTGCGCGCTTTGGCCTTCGACGCCGTGCTTCGCGCATGCCCAGAATCCACAAATTCGGGCGAAATACAGTCTCTGGCGCCGGTAAAACCGGGGATTCAATCACTTTTGTCCCGACAAGATTCCCCCGTTCAGGCCTTCAATAACCCATAATTGATCCCCATCTATGCGAATTCGCGATAGGGACTATTCGCGAAAGAGGGAAAGACGCTGCCGATGATCGGGGCTATGACTCTCACCAACGATAGAACCGGAGCCGATGCCTGAACGTATAAGGGTCGTGTGAAGGGGAAAATGGAGGACCAGTAAATGGCCAATACACCAACAAGCCGCGCGCTTGCCCTGAGCCCCGAACAGGGCCTGAGCCGCTACCTCTCAGAAATCCGTAAATTTCCAATGCTCGCCAAGGATGAGGAATTCATGCTGGCCAAGCGTTGGCAGGAACACGAAGACTCCGATGCTGCCGAGAAAATGGTGACCTCGCACCTGCGCCTGGTGGCCAAGATTGCGATGGGCTATCGCGGCTATGGCTTGCCCATGGCCGAGGTGATTTCCGAAGGCAATGT
>JBCCZH010000150.1:0-6946 GCA_039188075.1 Pseudomonadota bacterium | reverse complement strand
TAAGTCGCTATTCAAAATGTTCAAATCGCCAAAAGCTGGCAAGGAACTCCTCACCGAGCTCGACATTTCGCGCGTCGTTGGGGCATCGGAAGAGGCTGAAAACAGCCCTGAACAAGACTCTGTTGAGGAAACGGACCGGGAGTCGAATATCGAAGTCTGGAAACAGAATGATCTCGATCTTCTGCAAATGACGTGGCTCGCGGCCTGCGATAGTCCCGACAATGAAGAGTCCGGGACAGCGTTCCGCAACGCATTGCACAACCTTCACGGGGCGTCCGGGGCCTATGGCGGCGGCGCGCTGACCCGTCTGACCGGCTCACTGCATCAATTAGTCTCCGGCGTTGAAGCGCTTCACGAAGAAGCCGCGCTGATCAATTTGCACGTTCAAGCGTGTCGCGCGACCTGCTTTGGGGAAAGCGCCGATGACGTCGCAGACGCGGTCTGCGAAGCGCTGGAATATCAAGTCGGCATGCGCCTGATCGGCTAAGGCTTTGGGGGTCTATCCGACCCCCTGAAAGCCCTCCACCTCGCGCTTCGGCTTGTCACCGCGATCAATGCCAAGCAATAGCACGACCGCTGACGCGACGAATATGGACGAATAGGTCCCGACAATCACACCGAAGATCAGCGCAAAACTCATGCCGCGCAGAACCGGTCCGCCGAACAGGAAAATCGACAAGAGCGCCAGAAGCGTGGTGCCCGATGTCAGAAGCGTTCTGGACATGGTCGCGTTGATCGCCAGATCGACCACCTTCGACAATTCCAGCTTCTTGTATTTTCGCGCCTCTTCGCGGACGCGGTCAAACACGATCACCGTGTCGTTCATCGAGTAACCGACAATCGTCAAAAGCGCCGCGATGGTCGCCAGGTTGAACTCGAATCCAGTCAGCGCAAACATGCCCATGGTCAGGATCACGTCATGGAACAACGCGGCCACCGCGCCGAGGGCATACTGCCACTGAAACCGGAACGAGATGTAGACCATCATCAAGGCCAAAGCGACCGTCAGGGCAATGATACCGGACCGGAACAGCTCGCCAGAGACTTTCGGGCCCACCGAGGCTTCTGATCGAATCTCAAAGCGCGATTCCCCTTCCGGCAAGCCTGCATCGACAAGCGCTCTCAAAGCCGCGCTAACTTCATCACCGGCGCGATTTTGGGCCTCATCCGGCGTTTCCTCGCCGACGGGCGGCTGCGGCTTGAATCGGATGACGGCAATATCGGGCGCATTCGGCCCTGTGCCTCGGGCGGAATTCACCTGAACTTCACCCACAATGAGTGGCTCGACAACGCGTCGAATATCATCCGCAGATATGTCCTCAGGTTCAGTGATTTCGATCACCGCCCCGCCGGCGAAGTCGATCCCGAGATTAAGTCCGCGGGTCATCAACATTGTCGCGGATGCCAATAGCGCGATCACGGAGATAATCAGAGCGATCATGCGAAAGCTCATGAAAGAGACTTTGGTTTTCTCAGGCCATAAACGAAGCAGCATAAGTCTATTCCTTGCCTACATTGCCAGCCGCTTGGGGCGGAATGTGCGGAGATAAAGAACGGTAAACCAACGGGTCACGACGAAGGCCGTGAAGACCGAAGTCAAAATACCAATGGCGAGCGTGACCGCGAAGCCTTTGACCGGCCCGGAGCCAACCATGTACAGGATCGAAGCGGCGATAAAGGTGGTAATATTTGCATCCAAGATGGCGGACAAGGCCCGTTCATACCCGGCCTGTATCGCCGTTGCCGGGGATCGGCCATTGGCCTGTTCCTCGCGTATGCGTTCAAATACAATCACATTGGCATCCACGGCCATACCAATGGTCAGGATGATCCCGGCAATCCCGGGCAGAGTCAGCGTCGCGCCGAATCCGGACAAGGCCCCAATAATCATCACGATATTGGCTATCAGGGATCCAACAGCAAACCCGCCGACCAGACCATAAGCGAGCACCATGAAGACGCCGACCAGTGCCAACCCGATCATACTGGCGCGAGAGCCAGCCGCGATGGATTCCGCACCAAGGGTTGGCCCTACCGTGCGCTCATCGAGAAAGTTCAGCTTGGCGGGCAATTCACCCGCCTCGATAATAGCGGCGAGGTCTTCGGCTTCTTCAATCGTGAAGCGGCCTTCAATGATCACATTGCCGCCGGGAATCGGGCTGCGAATGGTCGGTGAGGACATCGACGTTCCGTCCAGGACGATGGCAAAATTGCGATTAATATTGTTGCGCGTCAGATTGTAGAATTTGGTCGCCGCGGATGAGTTCAGTCGGAAACACACAGCGGGGAAGTTGGCCTCATCGAAACACCGATTGGCGGTCGCAATATCAGCCCCAGTCAGCTCCGGGATCCGATTGACCAGGATCTGTCCATAATCGATCGAGTCGACCAGTTGTTCGCGCGGTGGTGGCCGTCCGGATGTGACCGCGGCGCGGATCGCTGATTGGTCGAGATTGGCCATATTGAACGTCAAGCGACCGGCCTGCTCCAGAATGTCCTTGATCCGCTTGGGGTCGGCCTCACCAGGCGCTTCGAGAATGATCCGATTGTCGCCTTGCGGCGTGATCGAAATCTCGGCCACGCCATCCGGGTCGATCCGGCGGCGAATGATCTCCATCATTTTGGACTGTGCGTCGGCTGCCAGCGCCGTCCGAGCATTGTTCGGCACCGTCAGTTGGATGAACTGATCGCCGGTCTGTCGGACCGTGAACAATTCCGTCTGGGTGGTGCCGATGGTCGGGTTGATCCGGTTCAGGCGCCGGATCGCTTCGTCCATATCCTCTTCCGGATTGAGAATCTCAATCGTCAGGCGGTCATCATTCTGAATTGGCGGATTTCGTTCTACCAAGGGACTGCGATTGAGCGCGGTGCGGATGTCCGCCTGAACGGTTTCCAGCCGGTTGGCTGCGATCTCTGCCGGGTCAATCTCCATCAGCAGGTACACGCCGCCCTGCAAGTCCAGCCCGAGATTGAGCTTGCCCGCAGGCAGGAACCACCAGGAGTCTTCAGCTTCCTGAAGCTGCTGTTCATAAGCCGCCATGGCGACTTGATTGGAGGGATCAGAGGGTTCTCTCGGTTCTATTCCGAGAAATCCGTCAGAGAACATGTTCGGGATGGCAAGAATGGTCCCCCAAAGCAGGATGACCACAATTAGACCCACTTTCCAAAGCGGAAAATTCAGCATGGCGTTAAAGCCCTTGTTTTAGTCGTTCGCGGCGACCGGAGTGTTTTTGTCTCGAACGTCCGCGATCATGCCCTTCAAGGACCGCACGCGAACGCCATCTGCCAGTTCGACCGTCACTTCCGTGTCCGCAACGCGGGTCACTTTACCAATCAGACCGCCCGCCGTGACGACTGTGTCGCCCTTTTTGATCGCCTCCAGCATCGTGCGATGCTTTTTCTGGCGCTGCTGCTGGGGTCGGATCAGCAAGAAATAGAAGATCAGGATCAAAGGAACGAACATGATCAGGCTGGACATCAAACCACCGCCAGCAGCGGCGTCTTGAGCCATAGCCAGGGGCGCAATCAGGACTGATGCGAGAGTCAGGGGAATAAATTTCCGCATGAAAGATCTACCTTCGTGAAATCAATTGCGCCCGTATATCCATGCCCCCGCGCTTTAGCAATCGCGCGGGTGCGTTCCTTGCCCGATCACATCACCTCGATACGGACAGGATTCAAGAGCCATTTGAGTTGAATCTTGTCAGGACAGAATCACTCGGATTCGAGGGCTTTGAGGTACATGGAGTTCTTCGGGCTGGCGAAAAGCCGCTCCACCATAGGCTCGAAAAAGTCCAGCGACTCGCTCTCATATTCGGGATCGAAGGCGGATTGATCGTACAGATGGCAGAATTGAGCGGTGTACTCGTAATAAGGATGATCCTCGAACTGGTCCCGCATGTTTCGGTCGAGCCCGAGATGGTGGAAGAAATAATAGCCCTGGAACATGCCATGATTGGCCACCATCCAGTGGTTTTTCTCGGAGACGAAGGGTTTCAGGATCGCCGCGGCCACGTCCGGGTGGTTGTAGCTGCCCAGCGTGTCGCCAATATCGTGCAATAGCGCGCAGACCACATATTCCTCATCCCGGCCATCACGATGGGCCCGCGTCGCGGTTTGCAGCGAATGCGTGAGACGATCGACCGGGAACCCGCCATAGTCGCCGTCCAGGAGTCTCAGGTGATCCAGCACCCGTTTGGCAAGGCCCTTATTGAAGCCCTTGGAATGCTCAGCGATAATGTCCCAGTCTTCCTTCGTGCCTTCCAGCATTTCGCGAAACTTTGCCTGAACTGGTGCGTGTCCGTCTGCCATTCTTCACTCCCGATCTGTCTATGCTTATAGATTGCGCCTTGACGCGAAGTCCGGTCAAATCAAAAAAGTGAGCAATTAATCACTTGCAAAGCTTTTTCGCCTATGTTAACAAGCGCTCACAAATCAGAGGCTGACCTATGACTCTTGCAGAACCGAAACGCCCCCGCGCCCGCAATGCGCGCCCGAAAATCGAGAAAGCAGCGCTCGAGCTGTTTATCCGTGAGGGCGTGGACGCTGCAACGACGCGCAATATTGCTGATCATGCTGGCGTCTCTGAGGGCGCGCTGTATCGGCATTATAAAGGCAAGGATGAGCTGGCGCTCGCTTTGTTCATGGAAACGCATAACCGTCTCGGCGAGATGATGCTGGCCGCTTTCTCTGAGCCCGGCACGATCGAGGAGAAAGTCCGCCGCGCAGTAACCGCCTATTGTGCCTTTGCCGACGAAGACTGGCTTTCGTTCAGTTATCATCTGGTTTCACTAAACCGGTACCTGCCGCATGATACCAAACGCGATGATGATCCGGTCTCTGTCGTCGAGAAACTGATTCAGCATTTGATCGATTCCGGTGAGATCCCGGACGGCGATCCGGCCATTCTGGCTGCGATGAGCCTTGGCGTCGTCATGCAATCCGGTTTGAACAAGATCTATAGTCGCCTGCCTGGCGCGTTCAGCCAGCATGTCGACACGTTCACCCGTACCATAATGGCCATACTGCTTCAGAAGTAAGCCTCCAGGAGACTTCCCATGATCCGCGGTGTTTTGTTCACAGGCGTCTATTACGCGCTGTCAGCTATTTATGTACTCGTATCCCTGCCCTTCCTGGCTTTGCCCGGACGTGGCCCGGTCACGTCCATCATTCGCTCCTATACGCGGGCTATCAATGTCGCCCTGCACTGGATCGGCGGGATCAAGAAAGAGGTGCGCGGCCGCGATCGCCTGCCTGAAGGTGCCTTCATCCTGGCACCGAAGCATGCCAGCTGGGGCGACGGCTTCATGATCTATCCTGAAGTGAAGAACCTGGCCTTCGTGACCGGCGATCATCTCGAACGTTTCCCGCTGGTCGGCGGCATCCTGCGCAAGCTCGGCGCGATCGTCATCGACACATGCGGCGGCGGTGAGCGCAAGGCGGCATCACTCAGCGAAGGCATGGCCCGCGCCCGCGAAGACGGCCGGCGAGTCCTAATCTATCCAGAAGGCCATCTGGCGCCGATGGGCTACCATTTCCGTTACAAGCCCGGTGTCTGGCACATGCAAAAGGCAATGGATGTCCCGATCGTTCCGGTGGCAACAAATCTGAACTGTTTCTGGCAACAGGAAGAGATCCTGAAAAAGCCGGGAAAGGCCGTTATCGAATTCCTCGACCCCATTCCGGCTGGTCTGCCCAAGGAGGAGGCCATGACACGCCTGACCCAAGCGGTTGAAGAGCGGTCGGCCGAGCTGATCGCCGAAGCGACGGGTCAACCGGTTGAACCGACCAAATTACTGCCAGACCCGGACAAGGGCACGATCGGCAAGCCGAATTCTGAACTGGCGAAAACGGCTTAAGCGTTAAAACACGAACGCTTTGGCGGCCTCGAACCCAGGCAAGACGGGCGGGCAACACTCAAAGGCCTCGCGATAGGCAAACGTGTCGCCTGCGCGTTTGTAGATGCGAGCGGCGCCAACGCCCCGGCCCGATGCGACCACAACGCCAAGGCGACCACCTTGAGAAAGCTGATCCAGCCAGGCTTGCGGCACCTCTTCGACCATGCCCGCGACAAAGATAATGTCGAACGGGCCTTGCTCTGCCAGCCCGGCTGACAGGTCGCCCTGGACCGCGACGGCTTCATCCATTCCGATCGTCGCGAAGCGTTCTGACATCGCATCAACCAGAGTCTCATCATCTTCAAGCGCAATCACGGCCTCCGTCATGTGGCCGAGCAAGGCAGCGCTATAGCCTGCCCCCGCTCCGATCACGAGGCTGACATCACTCGCCTGGGTTTCGAGTCCGACGAGCAACTTGCCGAGATCGCGCGGCAGCCACATGGCGCGCGCGTCGCTGGTTTCGATTTCAAGCTCCGCATAAGCGCAGGCGCGCATGCCTTTGGGAACGAATGTTTCGCGCGGAATGGTCGAGAAGGCGCTGACCACCTCCGGCGATGTCACATCGTTGACGCGCACTTGCGAGTCGACCATCACTTTACGAGCTTGCGCGAAGTCCATGGGGCGGCCCTTCTCTTTGGAATCTCATATCTAGCGCGGCCATAGCACAGGTTGCCACCGTCGCAATACGACCAATGCGTCTCAACGCACTTTACCCGATTGCATGTCCGAAAAGTCGCTGCTATGGACCGCAGCTCACCAGCGAGGCTCTGTGGCGGAGTGGTGACGCAGCGGATTGCAAATCCGTGTACGCCGGTTCGATTCCGGCCGGAGCCTCCACATTTCCCGACAAATCCACTGATTTCTGAAGATATTTGCGATTTTGCTTAAATCTTTTGAATTCCGTTTAACAGTCATTAACCATTCTATAGGAGAAGGTTAATGTCTTCTATTGGAGACACCCACCATCACCCAATGCCTCGGCGGAACATTTTTATGTTCCGCCAATTTTTTTCCGCAAAGGTGAATTTCGTGGTTTGACATGGAAATCG
>JBCCZH010000149.1:0-6947 GCA_039188075.1 Pseudomonadota bacterium | reverse complement strand
TTCCTGATCGTCTTCGTGCTCTACGATTTCGTCTATTACTGGAAGCATCGCTGGGCGCATCGCATTCGCTGGTTCTGGATGGAACATGTGACCCATCATTCCAGCAAACACTACAATCTGACCACGGCGCTGCGCCAGCCCTGGTTCGGACCGTTTACCGGCCTCATTGTGGTTGGGTGGTCCCTCGTTCTGCTCGGTTTTCACCCGGCCTTTATCGGGCTCGCAGGCGGGATTAATCTGGTCTATCAATTCTGGATCCATACCGAAGCGATCGACAAATGCCCGCGCTGGTTCGAAGCGGTGTTCAACACGCCGAGCCATCACCGCGTCCATCACGCCACCAATCCGCGCTATCTTGATGCCAATTATGCGGGCGTCTTCATCATCTGGGACAAGATGTTCGGATCCTTCATTCCGGAACTGGTGGACGACCGACCCGATTATGGCATCGTCAAACCGCTCAACTCCTACAATCCAATTGTCGTCGCCTATCATGAATTTGCTGGCCTCTTACGCGATTGCTGGTCCGATGGCTTCCGCCCTGTGACATGGATTAAGCGGGCGGCGAATGCCCCCGGCTGGAGCCCCGATGGCAACCATAATCGAACGGAAGAAATTCGCGCCCAATGGCGCGCCGAACAAGCCGATTAGACTTCTGGCAAGACTTGCGCGTGCTTGACGCTGCCATAGGCAAAGCTCGTATCAATACTGGCAATGCCGGGCACATGTTGCAGCTCCCGCCGAACGAATTGCTCATAATCATCCAGGTCCGCCGCGATCACTTTGAGCAGATAGTCCGACCGCCCCGTCATCAGCCAGCAATCCATCACTTTCGGCATGTTGAGGATGGCCCGCTCAAACGCCTGTACCGCGTCATCGCCATGGCGTTCCAGCTTGATCCGGATGAACACCGTGACCGGCAAGCCCCAGGCCTTATGATCCACGACCGCCGTGTAGCCGGTAATCACACCCTGCTCTTCCAGCAGCCGCAAGCGCCGCAGACAGGGACTGGGTGACAGGTTTACCCGCTCGGACAATTCCTGATTGGTGAGTCGACCATTGGCCTGCAATTCCTGAAGAATCTGGCGATCTTTGCTATCCATGGCGACATCCTTGGCAGTTTCTGCCAATATTTAAGCAAATACCTTGCTGTTTCGCAAACCTCTGCGGACGATTTTAGCGTATCCTGATGGCACAGGAGACGCAGCATGCATGATGATCGTTCAAAAGGCTTTTCGACCCGGGCCATCCATCACGGCTATGATCCGCGAAGCGCGGATGGCGCCCTGACCCCGCCTTTGCACCTGACCTCGACCTTCGCGTTCGAAACCGCCGAACAAGGCGGTGCGCGGTTCGCGGGCGAAGCGCCGGGCCATATCTATACACGCATTTCCAATCCGACGACGGATCTCCTCGAACAACGTATGGCCTCGCTAGAGGGCGGTGAAGCCGCCGTCGCCATGGCCTCTGGCATGGGCGCGATCACGTCTGTCCTGTGGAGCTTTCTGCGCGCCGGGGATGAGCTGATCACGGACAAGACGCTGTATGGCTGCACTTTCTCCTTCTTCCAGCACGGGTTGAGCCGGTTTGGTGTGACCGTCACGCATGTCGACCTGACCAATCCGCTGGCGCTGGAAACCGCGATCTCGGACAAGACCAGGATTGTCTATTTCGAAACGCCCGCCAATCCGAATATGCGCCTGGTCGACATTGCGGCGATCAGCGCCATCGCCAGGCGCCATGGGGCCCGGACGGTCGTCGACAATACCTATGCCACGCCGGTGCAGACCCGACCGCTCGAACATGGCGCCGATATTGTCGTCCATTCCGCCACCAAATATCTTGGCGGACATGGCGATCTGGTGGCCGGTATTGCGATCGGTTCCGGCGACGACATGGCCGACGTGCGCATGGTGGGCGTCAAGGATATGACCGGGTCAGTCCTCGCTCCGTTCAACGCCATGTTGATCCTGCGCGGCTTGAAAACGCTTGCGCTGCGTGTGCAGAAACATGCGCAAAGTGCGCAAAGTGTTGCGGAAATGCTGGATCAGCATGCCGCGGTCGGCGCCGTCTTCTATCCGGGTCTGCCGGGCTTTTCGCAACATGAACTCGCGGCCCGACAAATGGACGGTTTTGGCGGCATGATCGCATTCGAACTAAAGGGTGGGTATTCAGCCGGGATTGCGATGATGAACCGGCTGCAATTGATCCGCCGCGCCGTCAGCCTCGGCGATGCCGAAACCCTGATCCAGCATCCGGCCAGCATGACGCACTCGACTTATTCGCGAGAAGAGCGCGAAGCACATGGCATCAGCGAAGGCCTGGTCCGCATTTCGGTCGGCCTGGAAGATGTCTCGGACCTGATGGACGACCTGCACCAGGCGCTGGGATCCAACACACAGGCCGTTGCCTGACACTATTTTCTGTTTCGGATCAGTCGCTTCCACGAAAGTTCAGAATTCGCTCTTGCATTTCGATATATCGAAACCATAATTTAGATATATCGAAACAGGAGCCTTTCATGTATTATCGACATCGTATGCGCAAGGCCGCGGCGGCTTATCGCAAGATGCACCATCGCGCGGCAGGCGCCCGGCGGCGTCGCCCGCTCGATCATGGCGACCTGCGCCTGCTCGTCCTGTCCCTGATCGCCGAACAGCCGCGACACGGATATGACCTGATCGCAGAAATCGAAACCCGGACCGGCGGCAGCTATAAGCCGAGCCCCGGCGTGATGTACCCTGCCCTCGCCGTGATCCAGGATATGGGCCTCGCCAAAGTCAAGAAGCAAGACGGCAAACGCGTCTTTTACATCACTGAAGCTGGCGAAGCCGAGCTGGAAGAAAACGCTGAGACGCTGCTCAAGATCGAGGACCGGCTCGAAGCGCTCGCCCATCCGGAGTCGCAACTTGATCCGAGCGATGTCCGTGCGGCCAGTCAAAGGCTTCGCCACACCCTGTTCAAGACCGTCACCCAGGCCTGGCCGGATACGTCCGACTATGAGGAGATTGTCAGCATCCTCAACCAGGCGCGGGCCGACATTCTCAATCTTGGTGAGAAGGACAAGAAGCCGAACTAGGCCTTTTCGAACACCACGCTCAGATTGTTGGCCGGCATCGGCTCGACCGTGGCAAGGCGCAGTCCGGCGCCCTCCGCGAGCGGAACAATATCGAGGTCCAGATCGCGCACGCCCCAGCTTGGATCGCGCCGCTTCAAGTCTGCGCTGAATCGCGCATTGGACGGCGCGATCTCACCCGAGCGGGCGAATGGGCCATAGAGCATCATCCGTCCCTTTGGGGCCAGCAAGCGCCCGGCCCCATTGAGCAATCCAATCGCCGCTTCGAAGGGCGCGATATGGATCATGTTGGCGCAAAACAGGCCGGACCACGGCCCTTGTTCAGCCTCGCCCCAATCGGCTTGGATCGTGTCTATGGTCAACGGCCCGTGCAGCCGGTCATGTCCGACTTGCTGCCGCCAGGCCATCTGGCTGGCCCGACTGTCCGCATCGATATCCGAATAGGTCCATTCCAGTGACAGCGCGGCGGCAGTAATATGCGCGCCATGCTCCCCCGTGCCTGAGGCGATCTCGAGGATCCGACCCGCGCCCGGCATGTGTTGCACGAACGCGTCGCGCACGACATCCTTGTTTCGTCCGATCGACGGTGAGAACCGCCGCCCGTCGCCCATTTCGCCCCGGATCTCGAGCGCCAGAGGCTGACCCGTCCGGGCTTTCTGATAGTCCGCATTCTCATCTGTCATGTCCTGGATCTAGGACATCCACTCGAGATGTGAAAGCCGCCCCACTCTCATTACAGTTGCAGACAGTTGCGAGCGATCCGGATCGCGACTACCGTTTCAAAAAAACACCGAGGGGAGCATATGGCTGAGTCAAATAAACTGGCGCCGATTCCAAAACCTGCCAGCAAGCCGATTGTCGGCAATGTCCTGTCCGTGGACGCCTCTGCCCCCCTGCAAAGCCTGAAACAGCTGGCCGATGAACAGGGCCCGATTTTCTGGCTCGACATGATGGGCACACCCATCGTGTTCGTGTCCGGCGCCGATCTGGTGGAAGAGCTGTGCGACGAAAAACGGTTCGACAAGAGCGTCCGCGGTCCCTTGCGCCGCCTGCGCGTGATTGGCGGCGACGGCCTGTTCACCGGCGACACCAAGGCCCCGAACTGGGGCAAGGCGCACAATATCCTGATGCCGACCTTCAGCCAGAAATCCATGCACGATTATCTGCCCATGATGATCGACATAGCTGAACAGTTGATGCTGAAATGGGAACGGCTGAACACGGATGATGAGGTTGATGTCCCGCGCGACATGATCGGTCTGACGCTGGACACAATCGGCCTGTGCGGGTTCGATTATCGCTTCAACTCTTTCTATAGCGACGATTTCCACCCCTTCATCGATGCGCTGACGCGAACGCTCGAGATTGCCATGATGCAGCGCGGCCTGCCCCTGGAGGACTTCTTCCTGCGCGGCCGTCTGAAACAGCTCGACGAGGATGTCGAGTACATGAACACATTGGTCGACGATATTATTCGCGAGCGCCGCAAGACAGGCGGCGATCAGAATGACCTGCTGAATTTCATGCTGGCGGGCAAGGACCCGATCTCAGGTGACGGCCTGTCGGACGAGAATATTCGCTACCAGATCAACACATTCCTGATTGCTGGCCACGAGACCACATCAGGAATGTTGTCCTTTGCACTCTATTATCTGCTGAAAAATCCGGACGTTCTGAAACGCGCCTATCAGGAAGCTGACGAGGTGCTGGGCCGCGATGTCTCGATCCCGCCGACCATGGCGCAGATTGGCCAGCTGAAATATATTCGCGCCGTGCTGCTCGAAGCCTTGCGCCTTTGGCCAACCGCCCCGGCCTTCAGTGTCGCGCCCTTCGAGGATGAGATAGTCGGCGGCAAATATCACCTGCCAAAAGGCACCTTTATCAGCATTCTCGGCCTGTCCCTGCACCGGGACAAAACCGTCTGGGGCGACGACCCGGACGCGTTCAACCCCGAGAATTTCATGGACGAGGCGGAAGCCAATCGACATCCCGCCGGCTACAAGCCGTTCGGAAATGGCCAACGCGCCTGTATCGGCCGCCAGTTCGCGATGCAGGAAGCGGTCATGGTGATGGGCATGCTGCTGCAGCGCTTCCATCTCTACGACCACACGGACTATAAGTTGAAGATCAAGGAGACGCTGTCGCTCAAGCCCGATGATTTCCGCATCAAAGTGCGCGTGCGGGAAGACATTGTTCGCGGCACGGGAGTGTCAGCATCGGCAGAACCAGCTGAGGACACGACCGATCGGGCGCGACGTCCGAAGCATGATACGCCGCTCAGCGTGCTGTACGGGTCCAATCTCGGCACCACGGAAGGGCTCGCCCGCGAAGTCGCTCAAATGGCAGAGGTGAATGGCTTCTCGGTCACCATGGGCGGGTTGGATGATTATGTCGGCAAGCTGCCAACAGAGGGCGCGGTGATCCTGCTCAGCGCCTCCTATAATGGCGCGCCACCCAACAATGCCGTCAAGTTTCTCGACTGGCTCGACTCGGCGACGGCGAAGGATGTGGAAGGCGTCTCCTATATGGTGTTTGGCTGTGGCAGCCGGGATTGGGCCGCCACGTTCCAGACCGTGCCGCGCCAGATCGATGACCGGCTGCAGGCCCTGGGCGCCACCCGCCTGGCCGATCGGGCCGAAGGGGATGCGCGCGATGATCTGGACGGCCAGTTCCAGACCTGGCTGGAGAGCGTCTGGCCGACGCTGGGCGAGGCGCTGGACATTGGCGTTGATTTCACTAGCCCGTTTGCCGCAGAGCCGCTCTACAAGGTCGAGATCGCAGAAAGCATCACGGCCAACCCGGTCGCCAATCAGGCCGGCGCAATGGACATGCGCGTACTGGAAAACCGCGAATTGCAAACGCCGGTCAAGGACAGCCAGGAAGTTCGCTCGACCCGACATATCGAAATCGAACTGCCGGACGGGGTCGAATACCAGCCAGGCGATCATCTCTGCGTTGTTCCCATCAATCCGCCAGAGCTGGTGGATCGTTGCCTGAAACGGATCGGCATTGACGCAGACGCCTATATCCGGATCGAATCCCGCAGCCAGATGCGTGGGCCTTTTCCAAGCGGCAGCACCTTCTCGGTTCGGCGGCTGGCCGAACGCTATGGCGAATTGCAGGCCGTCGCGACCCGCAAGGATATTGGCATCCTCGCCACCCATACGCATTGCCCAAATAGCAAACCGAAACTGGAGGCGCTGGCCGCGCCGGAAAAAGATGGCGTCGACCTGTACCGGCGAGACGTTCAGGCCAAGCGCAAATCTGTACTGGACATCCTCGAGGAATTTCCGGCCTGCGAGCTTCCCTTCGCGGTCTTCCTGGAGCTGATCCCGTGGCTGACACCGCGCTATTACTCCATCTCTTCCTCCATGGCGGCGCAGGCAGATCGTTGCTCGATCACCGTCGGCCGGGTCGAAGGTCCGGCACGGTCCGGCAATGGCACCTATCGCGGCATCTGTTCGACGCATCTCTCCCGCCTGTCAGAGGGCGACATCGTCCAGGCTGTGGTGCAGCCACCAAGCTCCCCCTTCCGGCTGCCGGATGATCCTTCTGTACCGCTCATCATGATCGGCCCAGGGACCGGTCTCGCGCCGTTCCGTGGATTCATTCAGGCCCGCCGGGCGATGCAGTCGGACGGCACTGCGCTTGGCGATGCCATGCTGTTCTTTGGCTGTCGGCATCCGGATCAGGACTTCATCTATGAAGACGAGTTGAAGGCGGCCGAGTCGGACGGCCTGATTAAGCTCCACACCGCCTTTTCCCGCGCCCAGAAAGAGCGGGTCTATGTCCAGGATGTCCTGCGCCAGCAACAGGCCCAGGTCTGGGACCTGATCCAGCGCGGCGCCGTGGTCTATGTCTGCGGCGACGG
>JBCCZH010000148.1:0-6982 GCA_039188075.1 Pseudomonadota bacterium | reverse complement strand
TCACCCTTGTGACCCCAAATACCATCCTTCATAAGCAAGGCTCCACCCTCAGGAGCGCGCTATGGCAGAAAACATGCTGCAATTCATCAAGGTCGAACGGGCCATGCCGAAAAAGCGGGCGGCCAAGACGCGCAAGGGTGATTTTAACGAGATTTATGGTGATTACGCTGCAAAAGCGGCCAAGTCGCAAGCGTCACGCTGTTCGCAATGCGGCGTGCCTTTCTGTCAGCAAGGCTGTCCGCTCTCGAACAATATTCCGGATTGGCTGAAGCTCGCCGCCGAAGACCGGCTTGAAGAGGCTTATGCCGCGTCCAGTGCGACCAATAATATGCCAGAGATTTGCGGCCGTATCTGCCCGCAGGATCGCTTGTGCGAGGGTATTTGTACGATTGAACAATCCGGACATGGCACGGTCACGATCGGCTCGATTGAGCGCTACATCACAGACACGGCCTGGGAACAGGGCTGGGTGAAACCGATCAATCCGCCGCGCGAGCGCGCGCAATCCGCCGGGATTATCGGTGCGGGTCCAGGTGGCCTGGCGGCGGCGGAACAGCTGCGCCGCAAAGGCTATCAGGTCACGGTCTATGACCGCTATGATCGCGGTGGTGGCCTGCTGGTCTATGGCATTCCGGGCTTCAAGCTCGAAAAGGATATTGTCGAGCGTCGTATTCAACACCTCGAAGCGGGCGGCATCACGTTCCGGTTCAATTGCGATGTCGGGC
The DNA here is from genome assembly GCA_039188075.1 of Pseudomonadota bacterium. Taxonomy (GTDB): domain Bacteria; phylum Pseudomonadota; class Alphaproteobacteria; order Caulobacterales; family Hyphomonadaceae; genus Henriciella. The sequence continues at coordinate 6,257 of JBCCZH010000148.1, read as the reverse complement.
GCGACATCACGCTCAATGACATTCGCGACCAGCACGATACGGTCCTGATCGCCACGGGCGTTTACAAGGCGCGCGATCTGAAAGTCCCCGGCATTGGTGCCGACGGCGTTCACGCCGCGCTTGATTTCCTGACGGCGTCCAATCGCGTCGGGTTCGGCGATACCGTCGAGGCGTTTAGCGACGGCACTCTGAATGCCGATGGCAAACGGGTGGTCGTGATTGGCGGTGGCGACACAGCGATGGACTGTGTCCGAACCGCGGTCCGTCAGGGCGCAAAATCCGTGACCTGCCTGTATCGCCGCGACCGCGCCAATATGCCGGGCTCGCAGCGCGAAGTGGCTAATGCTGAAGAAGAAGGCGTCAAGTTTGAGTGGTTGTCCGGGCCAGAAGCCGTGCTGCACAACAAGTCCAACACCGTGAATGGCGTCAAGGTTCGGCTGATGAAGCTCGGCGCGCCGGATGCGTCTGGCCGTCAATCACCGGAAAAGACGGATGAGACGGTTGATCTGAAAGCTGACATGGTGATCAAGGCGCTCGGCTTTGACCCGGAAGACCTGCCGGTCCTGTTCGACGAGTCCGCTTTGCGGGTCAATCGCTGGGGCGCCATCCAGGTCGATTTCAAGACCATGGAAACCAGCCTGCCCGGCGTCTATGCGGCGGGCGACATTGTCCGCGGCGCGTCTCTGGTCGTGTGGGCGATTGTTGATGGTCGCGAAGCTGCCGAGCATATGCACCAGGCGATGCGCACCGCAGCACGCGAGCGCAAGGTCGCGGCGGAGTAGGCCATGCATATCAGTTTCAAACCCGATGCTCCGCCTATGCCGGAAATCAGTTTCGATGACTTTCTTGCCGTCGATATTCGCATGGGTACGGTGCTCGAAGCCACACCGCTGGAAGGCGCGCGCACTCCGTCGATCCGAATGCTGATCGATTTCGGCGCGACGATCGGACAGAAGAAAAGCGCCGCGCAGATTACCGAGCATTATGATGCGGACGGACTGGTCGGACGCCAGGTCATGGGTGTGGTCAATTTCCCGCCGCGCCAGATCGGCAAATTTATGTCGGAAGTCCTGACGCTCGGTTTCGCGGACGATGACGGGGCGATCCGGCTCGCAGGGCCAGACGCTCCGATCGCCAATGGCACGAGGATGAGTTGAGATGACGGAGATCCATAACGGCCATTGTCTTTGCGGCGCTGTGCAACTGGAAGGTCGCGGCGCGCCCAAGCTCGAAATCTGTCATTGCAGCATGTGCCGTCAATGGCATGGCAGCCCGGCCATGGCGGCTTCCTTTGAGCAAGGCGTGCACATTGTCGCTGGCAAAGCGCATATTCACGCCTATCAGAGCTCGGACTGGGCTGAGCGGGCGTTTTGGAGCAAATGCAGCACGACCCTGTACTATCATCTGACCGATTCAGATGTGATCCATAGCAGCCAGGCCGGCTTGTTCGAATTACCGTCCGAGCTCAAGATTCACGAAGAAATCTTCGTGGACGAACAACCCGATTATTATCGCTTCGACACAGATGCACCGCGTATCACCAGCGCGGAAATGTTCGAGCGTTTCGAAAAATACCAAGCAGAGCAACAAAACGATGACTGATTTTGTTCAGAACTATCTCGCCAATCGCCAGCGGCTGATCGATGGCCATGCCTATAATCCCGAAGACGAACACAGCGCCTGCGGCGTTGGTCTGGTCGCTGCGCTGGATGGTCAGCCGCGACGGGAAATCGTTGAAATGGGCATCAAGGCGCTGAAAAATGTCTGGCACCGCGGCGCGGTGGATGCGGACGGCAAGACGGGCGACGGCGCCGGTATTCGGGTCGAAGTGCCTCAGGAATTCTTCCGCTACCAGGTCTCGCGCTGTGGTCACAAGCCGACAGATGATCCGATCTGTGTGGGCCAGATCTTCCTGCCGCGTACCGATCTGGGACAGCAGGAAGCGGCCCGCGCAATTGTCGAGACCGAGATCCTGCATTTCGGCTTCTATATCTATGGCTGGCGCCAGCCGCCGGTAGATGTCTCCATCATTGGTCAGAAAGCGCAGGATACAAGGCCCGAGATCGAACAGGTCATGTTCCGCGATGATCGGGCCCGCGATCCGGAAGAGCTAGAACGCGCGCTTTATATCTGTCGCCGCCGGATTGAACGCCGCGCTCGCGAAGCTGGAATTCCCGGCTTCTATGTCTGTTCGCTCAGCCACAAGTCGCTGATCTATAAGGGCATGTTCCTGGCCGAAGATATCGACAATTTCTATCTCGATCTGCGGGATGAGCGGTTTGAGTCGGCCGTCGCGATCTATCACCAGCGTTATTCCACCAACACGTTCCCGCAATGGGCCTTGGCCCAGCCTTTCCGCATGCTGGCGCATAATGGCGAGATCAACACGCTGCGCGGCAATCTGAACTGGATGAAGAGCCATGAGATCAAAATGGTCTCCGGCACGTTTGGCGACTATGTTGACGATGTGAAGCCGGTTGCGCCGCAAGGCAGTTCGGATTCCGGCGCGCTTGATGCGGTGTTCGAGATCCTCTGCAAGGCGGGCCGCACAGCCCCGATGACCAAGGCGCTGCTCATCCCCGAAGCCTGGTCGAAGCGGGCTTCGATTATGCCGGAAAAGCACGCGGCGCTTTACGCCTATTGCAACTCGGTGATGGAGCCGTGGGACGGACCTGCCGCCATTTGTGCCTATGATGGACGCTGGGCGGTCGCCGGCCTCGATCGCAATGGCTTGCGACCGCTGCGCTATGCCCTGACCGGCGATGGCATTCTGGCCGTCGGCTCAGAGACCGGCATGTGTCCGCTGTCCGGGCATGACGTCGTCCGCCGCGGCCATGTTCAGGCGGGCGGCATGATCGCCGCCGACCTTCAGACTGGCAAATTCTATGAACATGGCGAGATTGTCGACGAGCTCGCGGCCAAGCATCCCTATGAGGACTGGCTGAAAAATGTCCGCGACCTGGATCCCGAAATCGGGCCGGGTCCGGAACCGCGCCTGTTTGACACGGAATCCATGCTGCGCCGTCAGAAAGTCGCCGGCTTCACGATGGAAACACTGGAATTGATCCTGGCGCCAATGGCCGAGAATGGCAAAGAGGCGATCGGATCGATGGGGGATGACAGCCCGGTCGCGGTCCTGTCGGAAAAATTCCGGCCACTGTCGCATTTCTTCCGCCAGAATTTCAGCCAGGTCACCAACCCGCCGGTCGATCCGCTGCGCGAAGACCGCGTGATGAGCCTGAAAACCCGATTCAAGAATCTCGGCAATGTCCTGACCACGGATGAAACCCAACAGGATGTGTTTGTTCTGGAGAGCCCCGTCCTGTCGACAGGCATGTATAATCGCCTCGTGGATATGCTGGAGGACGGCGTTCAGAAGATTGACTGTACGTTCGATCTTGGCGCCAGTGTCGGGGATGGCCGTGCCCTGAAACAGGCTTTGGCCCGGATCCGTCAGGAAGCTGAAGATGCTGTTCGCGCCGGTCGTGAGCACATTGTCCTGACTGATGAGCATCAAGGCGATGAGCGCGTTGCCATTCCAATGATTCTGGCGACAGGCGCGGTGCATAGCCATCTGGTAGCGCAAGGCCTGCGGACCTTCTGTTCGATTACGGTCCGCTCGGCTGAATGTATCGACACGCATTATTTTGCTGTCCTGATCGGAGTCGGCGCGACCTGCGTCAATGCCTATCTCGCCCAGGATGCGATTGCCGATCGACATGCCCGCAATTTGCTCGACGATGTCAGCATTGGCGAGGCTGTCCTGAATTTCAAAAAGGCGATCGAGGCCGGTTTGCTGAAAATCATGTCCAAGATGGGCATTTCGGTCATCTCATCTTATCGCGGTGGCTATAATTTCGAAGCGCTCGGTCTGTCACGCGCACTGGTCGCGGACTATTTCCCGGGCCTGTCCAGCCGCATTTCCGGCCTTGGCCTGGCGGGCATTGAAGAGAATGCCGTGCGGCGCCACGAAGACGCGTTTGATGAAGATATCATCGCCTTGCCGGTTGGCGGCTTCTATCGCCTTCGGGCCCGGTCAGAGCCACACGCGCTGGACGGCAATCTGATCCATATGTTGCAGGCGGCCTGCGATCGCGGCGACTATTCCGTGTTCGAGAAATATGCCGATGCGGTCAATCATCGGGATCAACCAATCCAGCTGCGCGACCTGCTCGACTTCAAGCCGGCGGGTCCGAAAGAGCCGCTTGAGCGCGTGCAATCGGTCAATGAGATCCGCAAGCGCTTCGTCACGCCGGGCATGTCGCTCGGCGCGCTCAGCCCGGAAGCACATGGCACGCTGAATGTCGCGATGAACCGGATCGGTGCCAAATCCGTGTCCGGCGAAGGCGGCGAGGTGCGCGAGCGCTATCGCCCACTACCCAATGGCGACAATATGAACTCGGCGGTGAAACAGGTCGCGTCCGGTCGCTTCGGCGTTACCGCGGAATATCTGAACCATTGCCGCGAAGTGGAAATCAAGGTGGCCCAGGGCGCAAAGCCTGGCGAAGGTGGTCAGCTGCCTGGCTTCAAAGTCACTGAATTCATTGCGAAAAACCGGCATTCGACGCCGGGCGTGACGCTGATCAGTCCACCACCGCATCATGATATCTATTCGATCGAGGATCTGGCTCAGCTGATCTATGACCTCAAACAGATCAATCCGGATTGCCGGGTCTGTGTGAAACTGGTCGCTCAGTCCGGAGTCGGCACAGTTGCGGCTGGCGTCGCCAAGGCGAAGGCAGATGTCATTCTGATTGCTGGTGGCGTCGGCGGCACAGGGGCCTCACCGCAGACCAGTATCAAATATGCCGGCCTGCCCTGGGAACTGGGTCTGGCGGAAGCGCACCAGGTGTTGAGCCTGAACAATTTGCGCGACAAGGTCACCCTGCGCACCGATGGCGGTCTTCGCACCGGGCGTGACATTGTCATCGCTGCGATGCTTGGCGCCGAGGAATATGGCATTGGCACGGCATCCCTGGTTGCCATGGGCTGTATCATGGTGCGCCAATGTCATTCCAATACATGCCCGGTCGGGGTCTGCACGCAGGACGAGTCGCTGCGCGCGAAATTTACCGGCACCGCCGACAAGGTCATAAATTTGATGAGTTTCATCGCCGAGGATGTGCGCCGCATTCTGGCCTCGCTCGGCTTGAACTCTCTGGATGAAGCCATTGGTCGGACGGACCTCCTGGCTCAGGTCTCACGTGGTGCGCCGCATCTCGATGATCTCGATCTCAATCCGCTTCTGGTTCAGGTCGATACCGCCAATCCGGTGGAATACAAGCCAGATTATCGCGAAGAGGTGCCGGATACGCTCGACGCCCAGATCCTGCGCGATGGCGAGCCGTTCTTTGCCCGAGGCGAAAAAATGCAGCTGACCTATGAAGTGCAGAATGTACAGCGCACGATTGGCGCGCGATGCAGTTCCGCCATTGTTCGCAAGTTTGGCGAGAAAGCCTTACCAGAAGGCCGTCTGCATATTCGCCTGACCGGCAGCGCGGGACAGTCGCTCGGCGCGTTTAGCGTTCAGGGTCTGCTGCTCGACGTCATTGGCGACGCCAATGATTATGTCGGCAAGGGCCTGTCTGGCGCGACTCTGCAATTGCGACCGCCCGCGGACGCCTCCTATCAGGGCGGTGAGAATACGATTATCGGCAATACGTGCCTGTATGGCGCAACCAGCGGCAATCTTTATGCGGCAGGTCAGGCCGGCGTACGGTTCGCGGTGCGAAATTCCGGCGCCGAGGCCGTGATTGAAGGCTGCGGCGCCAATGGCTGTGAATATATGACGGGTGGGCGCGTCGCCATTCTCGGCTCCGTGGGCGACAATTTCGGCGCCGGCATGACCGGCGGGGTGGCTTATATCTGGGATCCGGACAGTCAGTTCGAACATGTCGCCAATCCTGATGCGATTGATTGGTATCCGCTGGTCGATATGGACCAGAAACATATTGATGTGTTCGAAATGATGCTGGAAATCCATCGTGACAAGACCGGTTCGGCCCGGGCCACGGAACTGCTCAAGGAATGGGGGCAAACGCTCAGTGAAACGCTGATGATTGTGCCCAAGGAGATAGCAGACCGTGTGCTGAAAGATACGGATGTGAAAAAGGCGGGCTAGTGGAACAGGTCCAGGGCTTGCACTTCGCCCCGGACCTCCCCACTTTGGCGGGCGAGTGAGCAAAAACAACAGGTAACCCGCTAAATGAGCAAACGCGACTATTACGACGTGCTCGGCGTAGACCGAAATGCCGACG
>JBCCZH010000147.1:0-6987 GCA_039188075.1 Pseudomonadota bacterium | reverse complement strand
CGGTCTGTCCTGTCGCAGCTCCGTTATGCCTATCATTTTGATGCGACGGCCTATGCCCGGTTCCTCCGTGCCTATGCGGAAGAGCGGGGTGTTAGACGGGTTGAAGGCAAGATCATCGACAGCACGTTGGTTGGCGAAACAGGATTTGTTGAGAGTGTGACGCTGGAACATGGCGAGACTATCCAAGGCGACCTGTTCTTCGATTGCAGCGGTTTTCGCGCGCTCCTGCTGGGTCAAAAACTCGGCGTTGCGTTCAAGGACTGGGCCCATTGGTTGCCATGCGACACGGCGCAGACCGTCGCATGCGAACGGACGGGGCCGTTGCTGCCTTACACGAGGTCCACAGCAAAAACGGCCGGTTGGCAATGGCGTATTCCTACGCAACATCGGACCGGTAACGGCCATATCTATGCCAGCGATATAATTAGCGATGACGATGCGATTGAAAGCTTGCTAGGTGATCTGGACGGTGAGGCAAAAGGAGAGCCACGCAGGATCAAGTTCCGCACGGGACATCGCGAGAAATTCTGGGAGAAGAACTGTATTGCCGTGGGTTTGTCGGGTGGCTTTCTGGAACCGCTTGAATCAACTTCGCTCTTTCTGATCCAGGAAGGCATCAGCAAATTCATCTCACTGTTCCCGAGCGCCGATATGCCTGCCACTGTTCGTGATGAGTATAATCGCCAGTTGCAGAAGAAATTCGAACAGGTGCGAGACTTCATTATCCTGCACTACAAGGCCACTCAGCGAGATGATAGCGAGTTCTGGAATTATTGCCGCAATATGAGCATACCGGACTCCCTCACCCAGAAGATAGAATTGTTCCAGGAAGCCGGCCGTATTTTCAGGTATGAAGATGAACTATTCACACGGCCGAGTTGGGTCGCTGTGATGGTCGGCCAGAATCTGATGCCGAGGACCGTCGACCCGATCGTCGATAGCCTAAACGAGCAGGACATCGCGCGTAGCCTGGGGTCAATGCAATCGGCAATGATGGCTGCGAGTCAGAAAATGGAAACGCACGAATCATTCTTGAAGAAATATGCGTGGGCGACAGCGCCCGCTTGAGATTGGTAGGAAGTACGAGATGCAGGATCTGAATATCAAGGAAATCGTTATTGTCGGTGGTGGCACAGCCGGCTGGATGGCCGCATCGGCCTTGTCGCTCTTATTGAGAAATCCCGCCATTCGTATTCGATTGGTCGAGTCGGAACAAATCGGCACGGTCGGTGTCGGCGAGGCGACCATCCCGCATATTCGATACTTCAATCAATTGCTGCAATTGAATGAGAATGATTTCCTGCGGGAAACCAATGCCACGTTCAAGGTGGGAATCGAGTTCGTCAATTGGGGGCAGATCGGCGAGCGCTATTTCCACTCGTTCAGTCCATATGGCGTCAATATGGATGGCATTCACTTCCATCATTTTTGGTTGCGGCATGCTCAGAAGGAAGGCGTGCCCCCGATTGATGATTACAATCTGCATTGCCTGTCCTCCAAAGCCAGCAAGTTTGCGCATCCCAAGCCGGAATTGCGTGGGTCGCCGCTGAGCTCGATCGAATATGCGTTCCAGTTTGATGCCTCCTTGTATGCGAAATACATGCGCGGCGTCGCCGAATCGCGCGGGGTTCAGCGCGTGGAAGGCAAAGTGGTCGAGGTTCGTCAGCGTCCGGAAGACGGTTTCATTGAGAGCGTGACGCTTGAATCCGGAGAGACGATTGAAGGGGAACTCTTCATCGATTGCTCCGGCTTCCGCGGCCTCTTGATCGAACAGACCCTGGAAACGGGCTATGATGATTGGTCGCATTATCTGCCGGTCAACCGCGCTGTTGCGCAAGGCTGTGAACCCAATGGTCCACCCATTCCCTATACAAGGGCCACAGCGCACAAAGCGGGCTGGCAGTGGCGCATCCCACTGCAAAATCGGATCGGCAACGGACACGTGTACTGCAGCGACTATATCAGCGATGATGAAGCCTACGCACAGCTCGCTTCTGGGCTGGACGGCGCACCATTGAAAGATCCAAAATTTTTACGCTTCACGACTGGGATACGAAAAAAGACCTGGAACAAGAACGTTGTCGCCCTCGGTCTTTCTGCAGGTTTCCTGGAACCCCTTGAATCGACCTCGATCCATCTTATTCAAACTGCCGTTGCGCGTTTGATGACGAACTTCCCGGATACACTCTTTAATCAGAGCGATATTGATTATTACAATCAGAAAACTCTGCTGGAGTTTGAGCAGGTCCGCGATTTCCTGATCCTGCATTATTGCGCGACACAACGTGATGACAGCCCGTTCTGGAATTATGTGCGCACGATGGAATTACCGGAAAGCCTCCGACAACGGATCGACATCTATATGGAGAATGGAAGACTCTATCGCGATAATAATGAGCTGTTCAGCGAGAATAGCTGGTTCGCTGTGTTTGAAGGGCAGAATTTCCGTCCGAAACGCTATCATCCGGTCATCGACTATATGTCCGATGAAGCATTGGATCGGCGCATGGCTGAGGTTCGTCGGACCATGTACAAATGCCTTGAAGCCTTCGAGGACCATCAATCATACCTTCACAAGTTGTGCCAAAGCGCGTAATATTCGCTTGGGAGTTGAGGTAAAAACTAAAAGAAAAGGCATTCACATGCGTAAACTTTCAAATCGTTTCCTCTCAGTCTTTGCAATGGCAACCGCCATGACACTGACCGCGCCAGCAATTGTGGCGCAAGAAGCATCCGACCAGGCCGAAGGCGATGAACGGGTGCTCGATACTGTCGAAGTCCAGGGCGTTCAGAATGATGCAGCTATGGCAGCGTTCCGGGCCGGAGACTATGAAACCGCTGAAGTCGAATTCCTCGACAATGCGATGTGCGCGCTTCGTCGCGAACGTCAGGTGATAAATTCGGTGGAAGGTGCACAGATCAACTCATTGCGTGCTGAGACGTTCAACAATGCTGCCGGTTTAGATTCTGGAGCCGCTTCGCAAGGCGCCACTGCTGGCGGTGGTCAAAACACACCAGCCGGTATCGCAGCAACCGATGGCGTTGCGGCTCGCAACATCCAAAGTACCTATGATCGCACCTGCGAGATGCGCGGCCGGCAGTTGTACTTTGCAGGCTTGTCACAGATTCAACTTGGCAAGACCAATGAAGCCTTACGTAGTTTTGAGCGCGCCACAGCCGCCAGCAAGATCCTGTATGATGCGCATTACAAGATCGGTCTCATCAAGCTCTTAACGGGCGATGCGAAGTCCGCGGAGTCCCAATTGAACAAGATCGAAGGCATTCTCAAACGGTGCCGGAATTGTGCCGATGACGTGAAACAGGAAATTGTCGATCGTCGGGATCACCTGGCTAAAGCCATTAGCGGTGAAGTCAGCCTGCAATAGGTGGCAAAAATCTCTAGAAAAGGCCATATCTTTTCTCCTATTGTTAGCGCATCCCTAATCAGGGGATAGCCATGCTTGCTGAGTTATGGTAGCGCTAACATTTCAGGTTGCATGGGCGTGACGGAATGGGTCGCGTCGATAAAGACAGCCAATTAATCCCGGGATCTGGGCCCGGAGAATATGGGAGGAGAAAAAAATGAAGTCTCTAAAATTGTGTGCCATTGGTGGATCTCTCGCAATGGTTTTGGCGGTATCACCCATCGCGGTTGCGGATCCGGCTTTCGAAGTGGCTCCGGTCGATCAGAGGTCTTTGCCGGGATCACTTTTGCACAATCCAATGGCCATCAAATGGCAGCCTGAGGGCGGCAATAAAAGCGTATCTATTGTCGAATCAGAGGGCGTTCCGGGATCGCAAGCGATCAGTTTCCGCGTGCGGAAGAAAAGCAAGAAGCCGTGGGATATCAATATGCGTGCGCCATTCGAACGTGATGTCGCGGCTGGACAAACTGTTGAGATCTTTTTCTGGGCCCGCGCGTCCAAATTGCCGCGCAAGAAAGACACCGGTAAAATCAGCGTCGCTCTAGGACGTACCGTCGAGCCTTACGACACAGCCGTTGTTCAGGAAATCATGCCAACATCTGACTGGAAAATGTACCGTATTTCCGGCGTTGCCGAGCGAGATTTCCCAATCAGTGAATCCGACATGGGCTTCAATTTCGGATTTGAGAAACAGACGATTGAGCTCGGACCGTTCTTCGCCATTACCAGCGAAACGGGAGCTGAATAAAGTCTGCTTGAGTAATTCGCTCGGACCCCAATTGAGGCGCTTCAAATGTATCTTGGGATTGATATTGGAACGTCAGGGGTCAAGGCGATCTTGATGGATGAGGCAGGCGAGGTGGTTGCGCAGGCGACCGCGTCGCTGCCGATTTCTCGCCCACATCCGCTTTGGTCTGAGCAGGACCCACAAGACTGGTGGCGCGCCACGAATGTCGCGGTCGCCCGTTTGCCGCATGCGCTACGCGGTGGCGTAAAGGCGATCGGCTTGGCTGGGCAGATGCATGGTGCAACGCTGCTTGATTCGTCTGACATGCCGCTTCGACCAGCCATCCTCTGGAATGATGGCCGAAGCACGCAAGCGTGTGAGACGCTTGAGCGTGACATGCCCGACTTGCATCAGATTGCGGGTAATATGGCGATGCCTGGCTTCACGGCGCCAAAGCTGATTTGGGTTCGGGACAATGAGCCTGGTGTGTTCTCCAAAACCGCTAAAGTGTTGTTGCCGAAAGACTATGTCCGTCTGCGTATGACCGGCGATTATGCGAGCGACGTATCCGACTCTGCGGGTACGCTATGGTTGGATGTGGAGAAGCGAGACTGGTCATCGTCAATACTGGAGACCTGCGACTTGTCGATCGATCACATGCCGCGCCTCGCGGAGGGAAGCGACATAACAGGTGGTCTGATAGCGAGCGTCGCGAATGACTGGGGCGTTCCAGTCGATGCGCCGGTTGTGGCGGGTGGTGGTGATAATGCTGCCGGCGCGGTCGGCGTTGGCGTATTTGGGCCAGGTGATGCCTTTCTCTCACTGGGCACGTCAGGCGTCCTGTTTGCGGCAGACGCCGGCTATCACCCCAATGCCGCGAGCGGGGTACACACATTCTGTCATGCGCTCCCCGGGCTGTGGCATCAGATGTCTGTCATGCTGTCCGCCGCCAGCTGTGTTGACTGGGCAGCGAAAATGGTCGGTGCTTCGGATGCGGGTGCGTTGATCGCAGAAACCGAGGCCGCAGATCAGTTTGGCGCATCGAAGGCCTTGTTCCTGCCATATCTCTCTGGTGAGCGTACACCGCACAATAATCCGCATGCAAAAGGCGTCCTGTTTGGTCTGGATCATGATAGCGGCGCTGCGCAGGTCGGGCAGGCCGTGCTGGAAGGCGTCGCGCTGGGCTTCGCCGATGGTTTGAGTGTCCTGGCTTCCGGGGCCGACGTCGAAACCATCAGCGTTATCGGGGGCGGCTCGCGATCGGCTTATTGGGGGCGCATTCTATCCGCCGCCCTGAACCGGCCGCTGGTCTATCGGCGGAATGCGGATGTCGGCCCGGCATTGGGCGCGGCGCGCCTGGCGCAGATGGGCGTGGACGGTCAGTCCAAGCCGGGATTTGTGGCACCAGACATCGAACAGGAAATCGAACCCCGCGCGAGCGATGTCGCCTTCATGGCGGAACAATTCCATCGCTATCGCCAGCTTTATCAATCCACTCAGGATCTTTTTTGAAGGACGTAAGACATGTTTGACACAGCGAGCTTTTTCGAAGGCGTAGGCCCGATTGCCTATGAAGGGCCCGAGTCGGACAATCCTTTGGCCTATCGCTACTATGACAAGGATCGTCTGGTCCTGGGCAAGCGTATGGAAGACCATTTGCGGCCTTCAATCTGCTATTGGCACACATTCTGTTGGGACGGCTATGATGTGTTCGGTGCCGGCACGTTCAATCGATCCTGGCATGCGTTGGAAGGGCAGGCCATGGCGGAGGCCAAGCTCGAGATCGCGTTTGAGTTTTTCGAACGCCTCGGCTGGCCCTTCTTTGCGTTTCACGATGTCGATGTCATGGCGCCGGCTGAGACAATGACGGAGCATACTGAAAACTTCGCCCGCATCCTGGATCCGATCGAGGCCCAGATGGAGCGGACAGGTTTGAAACTGCTCTGGGGCACCGCGAATGTGTTCAGCCATCCGCGCTATATGGCCGGCGCTGCAACCAATCCGGATCCAGAAGTCTTTGCTTGTGCAGCGATGCAGATTCGTCAGGCTTTGGAGGCAACCCATCGCCTGGGCGGTGAGAATTACGTCCTTTGGGGTGGCCGTGAGGGTTATGACACATTGCTCAATACCGACCCTGGTCGCGAACTCGATCAGCTGGGGCGAATGCTATCTTTAGCGGTCGAGCACAAGCACAAGATCGGGTTCAAAGGCCCGCTCCTGATCGAGCCGAAACCGCATGAGCCGAGCAAGCATCAATATGATCGTGACACACAGACCGTATTCGGATTCCTACAGCGCTACGGTTTGCTCGATGATGTCAAAGTGAACATTGAAACCAATCACGCGACGCTGGCGGGCAATGCCATGGACCACGAAATCGCAATGGCCTTCGCACATGGGATTTTCGGGTCAGTCGATGCCAATCGCGGCGATCCACAAAATGGCTGGGACACCGATCAGTTCTGGATGGAATCGCTCGATATTACGCGGTCCATGGTCCACATTTTGAAACATGGCGGCTTCACGACGGGTGGGTTCAACTTCGACGCCAAGGTGCGCCGCCAGAGCATAGATGCAGCAGATCTTTTCTATGGCCATATTGGCGGCGTCGATGCGCTGGCGCGGGGCTTGCTCGCGGCCGAAGCGATATTGAAGGATGGCACTTATGATTCCTTCCTGAAAGATCGCTATAGTGGATGGACGGATGGCCTGGGCGCCTGGATCATGCAGGACGCAACCCTGGAAGACATTGCCAGGAAAGTTGAAGCGGGCGGAATAGAGCCGACGCCAAGGTCAGGTCGTCAGGAAATGCTGGAGAACCTGATCAATCGCTTT